>JBCBZK010000202.1:0-3576 GCA_039815365.1 Pseudomonadota bacterium
CCGTGATTGCCATTCCGCCAGCGGCTGAGAAACTACCCGCCTCGCGACACCACCCGTCGGGGCGACAGTAATGTCCGGGGAAATTATCGTCAGCATCGAGCGCCTCAGCGAGCCTCAGGAAGAGTTTTGGGTTGACGCTCAGCGCGGCCTCCGACACGCCAGCCGGATCAAGGACATTTTGCCTTGCGAGATCTTCGAACGGCGTGTCGAGTTTGCTTTCGACGAATTTCGCGAGGTAGTTGAAGCCTTCGCCTGAGTAGCCGAAACCCTGACCCGGATCGGAAACAAACTGTAACTTTCCCGAGTCGGTAAAGAACCGCCAGTTTGGAAATCCAGTGCGGTGCGTCAATACGTGGCGTGGGGTAAGTTGCATGTGGCGAAGGTCGTCAACAAGGTCGGGATCGAGCCAGTGGTCTGACATAGGCCCATCAAGAGTTATTCGGCCTGCTGCGGCAAGACGAAGCACCGTCTCAGCGATCACCGTTTTGGTGATTGAGGCAATATTGAACAACGTCTCATCCGATGCTGGGACGCCAGTCGATTGGTCTTCGAACACCTTCTGCCAGACAACACGTTCGTTCTGAATGACAGCGAACCCGGCGGTATTGATCTTGTGTTGCGATAGGATCTCTGCGATTCGGTCGTCGACAGAAACTGTGTCTGGCAGTTCAATGGAGACGACTGCCTTTGATGGGGCGTTGGCCTGACAGCCGCCGAGAGCTGCGAAGCTCGCCACCAATACCAGCGAGCATGCCCAGATTCGGAACGGAAGTAGTGCCATGTGAGTAAGTCCCCGTCGTTAACGGTGCAGTGTAACCCAGCGGTTTTTAGGCGGGGTAATCAGTTGTGCACTGCGCATAGCAAAGTCGGCGTCTCACAATGGCTAGGCAGGTCGACCATGTACACGTCGGACCTGGCACCAACGAACATAGACGCATAGCCCGGCATCGACGCTGGTCAGCAACAATGTAACTCGAAACCACCGCTTGTCATTCCCGCAGAAAACACCGCAAGAATAGCTAGCCAACGAATCATCTAAGCGTTCGTAAAGACAACAGACTAACGGGTTGGACCTTCCATCAAATCAGTCTCACCGCAGGAATGTCGGGTATACGCACGTTCAGACGGTCCTCGCCGACGCCAGAGGCCATCATGACGCTCTTCGCATAACAGCCGAATGAGTCTTGCACGGAAACATCCGGGCTCTCAACGCCGCCGGTTGTTGAGTTAATCGCTTGCGACTCACCACGCGGCACGTTGGGATCAATGCCGCCGACAACCTGTTTGGACAGACCGCCGCCGAACAACAAGCCGGTGGACAAGCTGCCGTTGTGTCCACGGCCGTTGTTGGTCACGCTCATCTTACGACCGAACACCGACAGTGTGGCGTACAGCAAGTCGTCCCAGAAGTCGTTTTCGCGTGCAAACTCATAGAACGTTCGGTAGTGCGCCATCATATCCAGCGTTAACGGGGTCTCCACTTCGAGACCGTTCGAGACGTGATTGTCTCCCGACAATCGGTAGTCGACGACAGCAGCGGGCGCAAGGCGCAGTTTGCCAATGATCACCGCCATCTTCATCTGGTCGGAGATACCATCGTCTTGGATAGCATCGACCTCGGCGACCAGTCGCTCGGCAACGTCGACTGCTTGTCCCTGGCTCAGAACGTAGTCATCAAGAAAGCGTCGTTGATTGGGCGTACCGTTTTCGCGTACGTTGCGATACACCGTATCGATCATCTCGTTGCGAGCAGCACGGAACATCTCGGCTGGTACCGCAGTCGAGACACTGCTCAACACCATCTCCTTGAGCACCGTGGGCGGGTATTGCGTGATCGGAACACTCTCAAACGTGCCGCTTCCACCAAGAATGATGGGCCGCGTCGTGACGCTACCTAGCGCTTGTGCGTTTTCTTGGGCAATGGCCGATGCGAGCTGCTCTTGACCACGACCGCTTTCACCGCGCAGCGCGCTGCCGATCGACTTTGCGGCTTCCATTTGCGGATGAATGCCGTAGTTCGTTCTATGGTGAAAAAACGCCATGTTCTGCTGCATGTCGCCCAACGCCTCGAAACAGCGCGCGATGCGCACCGGCGAGTCCCCGCCAATATACTGCGTCGTTTCATTGAGATCGGTCGCCGAGAACGTGCGCCCGCCGATATCCAGCGTGTAGTCAGAGTCGTCCAGTGTTGGGTGCGAGAAGTCCGGCGAGTCAAACGACCCGGGACCGCATCCATTCACGGATTCGCCTGCACCTGATTGCCCCATAATGACGAATTTTCGCGTGCTGTCCTGTGCACGTGTCTGGCCGTTCAGCAGGAATGCAGCAGGCAACCCCGTAAGCAGTGATCGAACAGAAACTGCGAGCGCAGAGTGGGCGGAAAAAGAAAGAAAGCGTCGTCTATCCATTACTCAAAACCCCAAGATAGTTAATGACGGACTCTGGCAAACCTGAGAGAACACACCCTGCATCGACTCAGTATCGCTAAGACCCAAACCGCATGCGGGCTCGTCTTGTTTCAGCGCATCGGAAAAATCGGCAGGCGTTGAACAAACGGGCGTTGACTTTCGATACGCACCGTACGCCCGCATCAAGTGTGTGTACGCATTGGTGTACTGCTCGGTTTGTGTCGGGAACCCGAGCAATTTTGTGACCATCAGTTCGATGCTCTGCGGTGCATTGGCCACCTGAGGCCGGAAGGTGCGGTTGTTGCCGACATAGCGATTCAGATCGGTGCTGCACATGTTTCCGATTGAAATACTCGCGAACGCCGAGGTGGACGTCGCAAGGTTGAAGCCGGTTGCACCGCGAATATTGCCGCCGCTTGGAATTGCGCGCGCCAAATCTGAATTGCGTGCACATACATCCGTGTTTTGGTCTGGCGAATCACTGGTGCGATCTTGCGCGAGTCGGGACTCACGCATGCGCACGCGCACGGCATGACAGAAGTGATCGCGACGCGACACACTCACTTGAGCGCCAGGATAGTTGGACTCGCTCTCGATATTGGTGTGTGTCACCAACTTGGACGTGAAGAACGTCTCGAACAGTTGATCCAGGCGATACCCGGACTGCACAAAGACATCCGCGATCCGTTGCAATTCGGGATCCTGCCGATCGCATTCCACGCTGTTGACCCATTGACACACCTTGGCCACCCACCCTGTGGCAAAGTCAGGATGTGTCGCCATCGAGCGAACTACTGAATACAGGTCCTCTCCCGGCTCATTCACACCTTTAAAGCTGAAGTACGGCTCCGGGAAGGTATCGAACGGTACGATGACACCGCGGCGCTGCGGATCAAAGTTGGAACGTTCACCGTTCAACGCCGTGTAGAAGTCCGCCACTTCCTGACTGTTGGCACGGAAGCGGTTTCTTGAATAGTCGAAGTGCGCTTCGAATGCGCTGACCATCGGGTCCAGGTTCTTGTGGCACCCGAGACATTCAGATCCTTCTGGTGTTTGATCAAGATCAACACCGGGCAACGGGTGGACGTCTGGCAACGTGGGCTTGGGAGTTGAACTTGCCAAGCCGCGGACGAGCTGCGTCGGCGATCGCGTCGAAGAGGTCACGCGC
>JBCBZK010000189.1:0-4841 GCA_039815365.1 Pseudomonadota bacterium
CCGCCGAATGCAACGCCGATCTTCAAGCCGGTGTGCACCCCCAGTTGCTTGGCGTCATCGGCAATCTGCACAGCACGCTCGCGTGTGGGTGCCAGCACAAGTGCGCGAATACCGCCGGGTTCGGGGTGCTCTAGAGGTCGAGTCAGCAAATACTGGTACATCGCGATCAAAAACGCGGCTGTCTTTCCAGTACCGGTCTGCGCCTGTCCAGCGACATCAACGCCTTTGAGTGCGATTGGTAGCGTCTGCGCCTGAATCGGTGTGGCATGGGTGAAGCCGGTGTCGCGAATGCCTTGTTGCAGACCTTGTTCCAGATCCAGCGTGGCAAATTCGAGCTCAGAGAGGTGTTTGTCTGACATGTTGTTCCGGTAAAATTGAGTTCTGGTTGCGATTACGACGGCAAATTATTGCGAATTGTGGCGCAAACACTTGCAAATTGCCGTTCGACGGGGTGAAATTAGAAAAACTACAAAGCAACAGCCGTTGCCTACCAGTCTCTACTTTCCAATATTTAAGACTTAATAACTGCTAGCAAAGAGCTGAAAGTTACGTTTTCGGCGTTGGCCTAACTGGCGAATAGTGCCTGATACTGGCACATAACGCACGTTTTGCGCATTGCGCATTTCATCTGCCGCCACCAACGTTGACTCATCTTGCGCTGCCCCGCGCTTTCCAAACGGGCAATACCCAAACAACCCATACATTCACATTTCAATTCCACTTTGACGCACCTAACAACATTACAGGGGTAAACCGTTGAGCGATAAAATCCTACAAACCTCCGATGCCACATTCTCAAGCGACGTGCTTGAGTCAGAGCTGCCTGTCCTTCTGGATTTCTGGGCAGAATGGTGTGGTCCATGCAAAGCCATCGCACCGCTGTTAGACGCCGTGGCCGATGACTACGAAGACCGGTTGAAGATCGTCAAAATCAACATTGACGAGAATCCCGCGACGCCGCCCAAGTTCGGCATCCGTAGTATCCCGACCCTCATGATCTTCAAAGGCGGAGAAGTCCAGGCGCAAAAGCTAGGACTGGTTTCGAAGGCGGCATTAACCGAATTTCTGGATAGCAACCTGTGAGCGAATCGGCAACAACAACGAATAATCAGCGCGGTCGCGGACAACAGCAACGCGGCGGCGGTAACAAGAAAAAATCACGTCGCAAGCCGCAGCGAAAGCGGATGCACAGTGACCTGCCGTTTGATGATGGCGGCAGTCTTGAAATCATCCCACCCGAGGAGCTCGAGCAAAGCAAAAGCGCGATGAACCTCACTGAACTCAAGACCCGACCGGCTGCCAAGCTCGTCGAGCTTGGGGAGTCCATGGGGCTCGAAAATCTTGCGCGTTCGCGTAAGCAAGACATCATTTTCTCGGTACTCAAAGCGCACGCGAAGAATGGCGAGAACATTTACGGTGATGGCGTGTTGGAGATTTTGCAGGATGGCTTTGGCTTCCTCAGATCGTCGGACAGTTCGTACATGGCGGGGCCCGATGACATTTACGTCTCTCCCAGCCAGATTCGTCGCTTCAATCTGCGCACCGGCGATACCGTTTCCGGCTTGATTCGACCACCGAAAGACGGCGAGCGTTACTTTGCGTTGCTGAAAGTTGGCCAGATCAATTTTGAGCCGCCCGAAAACACACGCAGTAAAGTGCTCTTTGAAAACCTGACGCCATTATTTCCGCGTCAGCGACTCAAGCTTGAGCAAGGCAATGGCAGTAAGGAAGACTTGACCGCGCGGATTATTGATCTGGTCGCCCCTATCGGGAAAGGTCAGCGCGGTTTAATCGTGTCTCCGCCGAAAGCGGGTAAAACGATGCTGCTGCAGAACATTGCCTCGGCGATTGTTGCCAATCAGCCGGAATGCGATCTCATCGTACTGCTGATTGACGAGCGTCCGGAAGAGGTCACTGAGATGGAGCGCACGGTGCGCGGTGAAGTAGTGTCATCGACGTTCGACGAGCCTGCCAGCCGTCATGTGCAAGTCGCGGAAATGGTGATTGAGAAAGCCAAGCGGCTGGTAGAGCACAAACGCGACGTGGTGATCCTGCTTGATTCGATCACACGTTTGGCGCGTGCTTACAACACGGTTGTGCCGTCTTCAGGCAAGGTCCTGACCGGTGGTGTTGATGCGAACGCGTTGCATCGACCGAAGCGCTTCTTCGGTGCAGCGCGCAACGTGGAAGAGGGTGGCAGTCTGACCATACTGGCCACGGCTCTGGTCGATACCGGCTCGAAGATGGACGAAGTCATTTACGAAGAGTTCAAGGGCACCGGTAACATGGAAGTGCACCTTGACCGCCGTGTGGCTGAGAAACGTGTGTACCCTGCGATCAACATCAACCGCAGCGGCACGCGTAAAGAAGACTTGCTCACCGATCCGGACGAGCTGCAGAAAATGTGGGTGTTGCGCAAAGTGTTGCACCCAATGGATGAGCTCGCAGCCGTTGAGTTCCTGCTCAACAAGATGCAAGACAGCAAAACCAATGCAACATTCTTCGATGCAATGAAGCGTTAGAGACTCGCCGGCCAGCGGTACAGCGCGAACGTTTCGCCCGCGGCGAAGGTTTGTCTCTCCGCTGGCAGTTCCAAAAAGCCATTGGTTCCCGCTAGTGCGCTGAAATCGCCCGAAGTGTTGGTTGCGCGTGGTGTCGCCTGTAGCGCACCGTTGCTGCTGTCGAGGGTGACCGGCAGCATTTGCGTTAATGCAGGTTTGAACTGATGGTCGCAGGTGAGAGCTGCGCGCTCAGCGGTGGCGGCGCGTGTCGGGTCGATACCGGACAGGCGGCGCAGCGCTGGCATCACATAGCGTTGAAAACAACACAGCGTAGAGACAGGATTGCCTGGCAGTCCGAATACCAACGTACCGGCAGGCGTACTGCCAAACCACATTGGTTTTCCAGGTCGCTGCGCGACGCGGTGAAAGTGTTTCTCAACACCTAAGGCTGTCAAGACGTCTGGCACGTAGTCCGCTTTTCCGCGCGATACCCCACCGGAGAGCACCAGGACATCATTATTCTCAAGCAACACACCTATGCGGGAGTGCAGCACGTCAGGTTCATCTGGCAAATGGTGAGACGTGCTTGCGTTGATACCAGCAAGTTGCAGCGCCGCAATCATTGCCGGCGCATTCGACAGGCGGATCTGATGTGGTGCGATCGGTTGTCCCGCTGACACCAACTCATTGCCGGTGGCGATGACCGCCACGCGGGGTTGCCGATAGCTTTCGATGTCAGCAAGTCCGGCGGAGGCGACCACAGCGATGTCGCATGGCCCCAGAACCGTGCTGGGCTTCAAAAGCACCGTGCCCGCAGGATGATCGGTGCCGCGGCCGTGGACAAACTGGCCGCGCTCTGGCTCATAGCCTGACTCGAGTGTGATCGTTCTGGTTTGTGCATCGAGCGCGTAACGCTCCACGGGTATCACGGTATCTGCGCCGCTTGGCATCACGGCGCCGGTCATGATCTCAATGGCTGAGGTGTTGCTCTGAAGCTTCAACGGCGGTTCGCCGGCGAACTGGTTGCCTTGTGATGTGAACGTGCGTGTCTGCGGCGTCCAGCGCACGGCAATGCCATCCATCGTGACGCGGTCAAAAGGCGGTTGGTCGCGTTCGGCGACAACAGCCTGGTGCAGCACAGCGCCATGAGCTGAGTCCAATGGCACGCGGGTCGCGTCAAGGGTGCGGCAGTGCGCCGCAATCGTCGCGTCGGCGTCGGCGACGCTAATCATCACGGCGCTCGCGTTCGATCGCGCGATAGCCTATGTCCCGGCGGTAGAACATGCCTGGCCAGCTGATGGACTTGGTTGCCGCGTAAGCCCGTTCAGCAGCGTGGCTGACGCTGTCACCCAGTGTGGTAACGCACAGAACACGGCCACCGCTGACGATGCTTTGTCCGTCGCTGTTGGTCGCAGTGCCCGCATGAAACACGGTGGTTTGTGGTGACGCTTGCGCTGCCTCAATGCCGTTAATCGGGTCTGCGGTGCGTGCGCTCAATGGGTAACCCTCGGCGGCAAGCACAACGCCCAGTGCGGTTCTTGGATCCCAGTCCACGGCGATATCGGTCAGCGTACCGTCCAATGCAGCGCTGCACACATCACTGAGTGGTGTCCGTAAGCGGCGCATGATCGGTTGCGTCTCGGGGTCGCCCAGCCTGCAATTAAACTCGAGAACGCGCGCTTGGCCGTCATGGTCGATCATCAGCCCGGCGTAAAGAAAACCACAGTAATCGATGCCGTCTTTCGCAAGACCGTCCAGTGTCGGTTGCATGACGTGGTCAACGACATATTGGTGCACCGCTGGTGTCACGACAGGGGCTGGTGAGTAAGCGCCCATACCACCGGTGTTGGGCCCTTTATCGCCTTCGTCGCGCGCTTTGTGGTCTTGCGACGTTGCCAGACTCAGTAACGTCGTGCCATCGGTGATCGCGATAAAACTGGCTTCTTCTCCGGCCAGAAAGTCTTCGACAACAATGCGGCTGCTCGCGTCTCCAAATCGATTGTCGACGAGCATGTCTTGCGCTGCCGCAATCGCGTCCTCGACCGTGTCGGCGATAACGACGCCTTTGCCTGCCGCGAGTCCGTCAGCCTTGATCACGCATGGCGCGCCGCGCTCGCGGATATGTTCAGTCGCGGCGTTGATGTCGGTAAATACTTCATGGCGCGCGGTCGGAATATTGTGGCGTTGCATGAACGACTTACTGAACGCTTTGGAGCCTTCTAGCTGCGCGGCAACAGCCGTCGGTCCAAAACAGGCAAGCCCTTCCGCTTGAAATCGGTCGACCAGACCGGCAACCAATGGTTGCTCGGGACCAACGATCGTCAGTGAGACGTTTTCGTC
>JBCBZK010000178.1:0-5782 GCA_039815365.1 Pseudomonadota bacterium
AAATGTAGCTGATACCGTCGGCCACTGCGTATTTTTCGATTGCTGCTAGCGTATCCCCGCCGCCTGCAATAGAAAACGCATCGCTATCGGCGATCGCTTGTGCCAATGCGCTCGTGCCGGCGCCAAATTGATCGAACTCAAAAACGCCAACGGGCCCGTTCCAGATGATCGTGCCTGCGGCAGCCAGTACTTCGGCGAACTGGTGCGAGGTTTTCGGGCCGACATCGAAAATCATGTCGTCTTCCTCGACCGAAGCAACATCGCGGACCACAGCTTGTGCATCGGCTGAAAATGCGCCACCGACAACGACATCCTCCGGTAGCGGCACGTCAGCGTCGACGCGGTCAGACAACAAATGCCTGGCCGTATCCAACATGTCATGCTCGGCAAGCGATTTGCCGACTGCATATCCCGCAGCCGCCAGAAACGTATTGGCGATACCACCACCCACGATCAAGTGATCGACCTTGTCCGACAGCGCCTCAAGTACGCTTAGCTTGGTCGATACTTTGGAGCCGCCCACAATCGCCACAACAGGTCGCGCTGGCGATGCGAGCGCCGTACCGAGCGCAGTAAGCTCGGCCTGGAGCAACGGACCAGCACACGCAACAGGCGCGAATCGGGCAACACCGGTCGTTGAGGCGTGGGCGCGATGAGCGGTGCCGAATGCGTCCATGACAAAGACATCACACAGTGCCGCAAGCTTACGAGACAGCGTTTCATCGCATGCCTTTTCGCCAACATTGAAACGCACGTTTTCGCACAGCACGATCTCGCCGGCAGCAACATCTACGCCATCGACCCAATCGCGTACGAGCTTAACGGGCTGACCTAACAGCGCTGACATAGCCTCAGCAATTGGCGCCAGTGACGCCGAATCTTCAAAAACGCCTTCTGTCGGGCGACCCAAATGCGACATCACAATCACTGCTGCGCCGGCATCGAGTGCCGCACGCAGCGTTGGCAGCGCGGCACGCAAACGCGTGTCGGAAGTAATGTGGCCATCATCAAGTGGCAAATTGAGGTCTTCACGAATCAATACACGCTTGCCGCTTAGCTCAACATCACTCATGTATTTCATAGGTATCGGACTCACTCTCTGTCATCAAAAAAAAGCGGACAAGTCGCCTTGCCCGCCTCTTTAGTATCGTCAAAGGTCAGTGGCTAACCAGCCGCTTTCACCAGCGCTTGCGCTGTATCGAGCATGCGGTTCGAGAAACCCCACTCATTGTCGTACCAGGAACACACTTTCACCAGCGTGCCCTGCATGACCTTGGTGAGTGTTGCATCAAACGTGGACGAGGCAGGGTCGTGGTTGAAATCCACAGAAACCAGTGGGCCATCGCTATACGCGAGAACCCCTTTCATCGCACCTTCGCTCGCCGCTTTGACGATGTCGTTGACTTCATCAATGTTCGTCTCGCGACTAGCGACGAAAGACAAATCAACCATAGAAACATTGATCGTCGGCACGCGAATCGCGAACCCGTCAAGCTTGCCAGCAAGCTCAGGCAACACTAGACCGACGGCAGACGCGGCGCCTGTTTTGGTCGGGATCATCGATTGGGTCGCTGAGCGAGCGCGGCGCAAGTCTTTGTGCAATACGTCGGTTAACACCTGATCGTTCGTATAGGCATGAATCGTCGTCATGATGCCGTGTTCCAGACCAATTGCATCGTTCAGCGGTTTGACCAACGGCGCAAGACAGTTCGTCGTGCACGAAGCGTTAGAAATCACGACATCGTCGGCGTTCAGCGTATCGTGGTTGACGCCATAGACGATCGTCGCATCAACGTTAGTGCCAGCCGGCGCCGAAATAACCACTTTCTTAGCGCCCGCTTGGATGTGCGCCGATGCCTTTTCCTTGGTGTTAAAGATACCGGTGCATTCCATCACCACATCGACGCCAAGCTCCGCCCAGGGCAATTTCGACGGATCGCGCTCTGAGGTCACGCGGATTTTATCGCCGTTGACAATCATGTGGTTGCCTTCGACCGCTACCGTTCCCGGGAACTTACCGTGGGCGGTGTCGAACCGCGTCAAGTAGGCATTGCTCTCGGCATCGCCAAGATCGTTCACACCAACCACTTGCAGCTCACCGCGGCGATTGCTTTCGTACAACGCCCGCAACACGTTGCGACCAATGCGTCCGTAACCGTTAATTCCAACCTTAATTGTCATGCTCTTTCTCCAAGCTGTTCGCCGCTCGCCCCTGCGGCAGCATTATTTCGACAGTAATTGCATTGCCTGACGACGCAGATTGTCGACGGTAAAACCAAACTTCTCAAATAACTGGCCTGCCGGCGCCGATTCGCCGAACTGATCGATGCCTATTACCGCACCCGTAAGACCTACAAATCGCCGCCAGTAGTCGCTGACACCGGCTTCAATCGCAATTCGCGGTATCGAATCGTCGCCGAGCACACGATGCTGCCACGTTGTGGATTGCGCAGCGAAAACTTCGCAACAAGGCATCGACACGACGCGCGCGTGTACCTCGCGATCAGCCAGCTCACCTTGCGCTTGCAGCGCCAGCGCCACTTCTGAACCGGTCGCAATGATGACAATATCCGGCGCGCCTTCGCAATCGCTCAGCACATACCCGCCGCGCGCAATGCTTTCAATGGTCTCGCGATCGCGATCGATGAACGGTAGGTTTTGACGTGTCAGTATCATCGCGCTTGGAGTCTCGCGCAATTCGATGGCATGCATCCAGGCCACTAACGTCTCCATCGTGTCGGCTGGTCGCCAGACATTCAGGTTGGGCATCAGTCGCAAGCTTGAGACGTGCTCAATGGGCTGGTGCGTCGGACCATCCTCACCCAGACCGATCGAATCATGGGTGTAAACAAAAATATTCTGACAGCCCATCAGCGCTGCCATGCGCACGGCATTGCGCGCGTAATCCGAAAACGTCAGAAACGTTCCAGAGTAAGGCACCGTGCCGCCGTGCAGCGCGAGTCCGTTACCGATAGCCGACATCGCGAACTCGCGAACGCCATAGTTAATGTAATTGCCGGCAGGATTCGCAGCGTCGAGCACGCTGGAACCCTCATGGTAGGTGCAATTGGAGCCTGTCAAATCGGCAGAACCGCCAATCATCTCGGGTAGATCAGCCACCAGGGCGTTAAGCGCCGCCAGTGATGCCTTGCGTGTTGCCATGGTCGCCGCCGCGCTTATGGTGGCCCGGATCGCGTCTGCGCAGCGATCCGTCCAGTCGGTAGGCAGCGCACCGTCCATACGTCGTTTCAGCTCATTGGCAAGTTCCGGGTGCGCTTTGGCGTAACTGGCAAAACGTTGCTGCCAATCTGCTTCTTTTGCGGCACCGTTATCCGTTTGATCCCAGGCATTGGCGATCGCGTCAGGTATTTCAAATGCTGGGTACGGCCACTGTAACGCTTCACGCACTGCGGCGATTTCTTCATCCCCCAGCGGTGCGCCGTGTGTCGCCGCAGTACCCGCCTTGTTCGGGGAGCCATATCCGATCACCGTTTTGCAGGCGATAAACGTCGGTTGGGCGGTGTTGCCGCGAGCAGCAGACAAGGCCTTGTCGACAGCCTTCGCGTCATGTCCATCAACGTCAGTAATGACATGCCAGCCATACGCTTCGAAGCGCTTCGCCGTGTCATCCGTAAACCAACCCTCAATCTCGCCGTCAATCGAAATGCCGTTATCGTCATAGACGCAAATCAGCTTGCCGAGACCAAGGGTACCTGCCAGCGAGCAGGCCTCATGTGAGATGCCCTCCATCAGGCAGCCATCGCCGACGAACACATAAGTATGGTGGTCGACAATTTCGTGGTCAGGCCGGTTGAATACCGCGGCGAGGTGTTTCTCCGCGATCGCAAGACCTACCGCATTGGTCACGCCCTGCCCTAACGGACCTGTGGTCGTCTCGATGCCAATATCAAGATCGCGCTCAGGGTGGCCTGCTGTGTGTGCGCCTAGCTGACGGAAATCACGCAATTGCTGCATCGGCAGCGCGTATCCCGTTAAATGCAACAGCGAATACAGCAACATAGAGCCATGGCCGTTAGACAACACGAATCGGTCACGATCCCACCAGGAGGGATTGCCCGGATTGTGTTTCAAATGGCTCCGCCAGAGAACCTCCGCAATATCTGCCATACCCATTGGCGCCCCTGGGTGCCCTGAATTTGCGGCCTGCACCGCATCCATGGACAGCGCACGAATAGCATTCGCAAGTTCGCGTCGTGATGGCTCCGCGCCGTCAGCAGCTTTATTTGACATAGTAATTCCGGCATTTAGCAGCGGCGCATTGTCGCTCTTTGCTCGGTAACGGGCAAGCACGATCGGGTAGCAGGTGGCCTTCCCACGCAGCTACTTGTTATCATTATGGGCTTCACTAGCTGTCAGAAGCGGCATTCGTCCTTCACCCATAGAGGCATACCCATACACCTATGAGCAACTCATACTCGTTTACCTCCGAATCCGTTTCGGAAGGCCATCCCGACAAGGTGTCGGATCAAGTATCCGATGCGATTCTCGACGCAATCATTAGCGAAGACCCAAGTGCGCGTGTGGCGTGCGAAACCCTTGTCAAGACAGGTATGGTGCTCGTTGCCGGAGAAATCACCACGAGCGCGTGGGTTGATATTGAAGACATTGTGCGCAAAGTCGTTTTGGATATCGGCTACGACAATTCCGATATGGGCTTCGACGGCAATTCCTGCGCTGTTCTCAATGCGATTGGCAAGCAGTCAGTAGATATCAATCAGGGCGTGGATCGCGGTGATGCGAAAGCACAAGGCGCTGGTGATCAAGGCTTGATGTTTGGCTACGCGAGCAATGAAACGGACGTGCTGATGCCGGCACCGATTACCTATGCCCACCGTTTGGTGCGCCGCCAGGCCGAAGTGCGCAAGGATGACACGCTGCCTTGGTTGCGCCCCGATGCGAAAAGCCAGGTGACATTCCGTTATGAGGACGACAAACCGGTCAGCATCGATGCGGTCGTGTTGTCCACACAGCACAGCGAGGACATTGAACACACCGCTTTGCAAAGCGCGGTGCGCGAACACATCATTGATGCGGTGCTGCCTGCCGAGTGGCTACGCGACGATACGATCTATCACATCAACCCGACCGGTAACTTCGTGGTCGGCGGACCGGTCGGCGACTGCGGACTGACAGGCCGCAAGATCATCGTCGATACCTACGGGGGCGCAGCGCGCCACGGCGGTGGGGCTTTCTCAGGCAAGGACCCGTCGAAAGTGGATCGCTCGGCTGCGTACGCGTCGCGCTACGTCGCCAAAAACATCGTCGCCGCGGGTCTTGCTGATCGCTGCGAGCTACAAGTGTCCTACGCGATTGGAGTCGCCGAGCCGACATCCATTACCGTCAAGACGTTTGGTACTGGCAAGATCAGCGAAAGCGCACTGACAACGCTTGTGCGCGAGCATTTCGACCTGACCCCGTACGGCATTCTCGATATGTTGGATCTGATTCGTCCAGTTTATTTGCAAACAGCCGCTTACGGGCATTTCGGACGCGACGATATCGATCTGACCTGGGAGCGCACTGACCGTGCCGACGCTTTGCGTTCGGCGGCAGAGAAGATGGCCTGAAACGAACTGCCAACCAACACCGCCTCTGCGAGGCATCAACAAAAGATTGTTAGCTTCAATCATTCTAAATTGAGCTTTTTTAAGGATACATTATGAGCACGAACGCATCTGCCGTGGCCGGCAACGATTACAAGGTTGCCGACATTGCGCTGGCCGAATGGGGCCGCAAGGAAATTGCCATTGCCGAAACTGAA
>JBCBZK010000153.1:0-8241 GCA_039815365.1 Pseudomonadota bacterium
CGTGGAATTGAACACTCGCCTCATTTTCTATAGTTATCTACGTACATATGGTATGGTACCTTTTTCTGCTGTCCGTAAAATGCAATGGTCTATAAGATTCAGCGGGCCCACCACGTTCCATTTCGCTACAGCACAACAAGCTGATTCGCGCATTGGAAGACGAATCATTCTATTCCAGTATTCTCAACATCCAGGTAGGCGACAAGAATCAGGAAACGATCCTGAAAGACTTGCAGCGTCATCCTGCGAGACATGAAATTCTGCATGTCGATCTGCAACGCATTGTTGCTGGCGAGGCGATTCGCACGAACGTGCCGCTGCACTTTACCGGTGAAGAAATCTGCCCGGGCGTGAAGCAACACGGTGGTGTGATTTCTCGCCTGATGAACGACGTCGAAGTGAGCTGTTTGCCGAAAGATCTCCCTGAGTATCTGGAAGTGGACGTTTCTGAGCTCGATATCGACGGTACCGTTCACATGAGCGATATCAAGCTGCCGAAAGGCGTTGAGCTTCTGGAGTTAGCGCAAGGTGAGGGTCACGATCAGCCGTTGCTGTCGATCTCCAAGCCGCGTGCAGCCGTTGAAGAAGACGACGATACCGCAGCGCCAGAAGCGCCGGATGCACCGCCGACCGCAGCTGACGAAGCAGCAGGCGACGAAGACTAGTCGTCTTTGGCGTCATGAAGCCCGTGGTTGCACCCTAGTGGCCACGGGTTTTTTTATGTGCCAGATATAGCCATAGCGATAGCAGGATGTCTCAGTCAATCAAAGTTATTGCCGGTCTGGGTAACCCGGGATCCGAGTATGAGCAGACGCGTCACAATGCCGGTTTTTGGTTTGTTGACGCGTTGGCGTCGCGCCATGACGAGCCATGGCGGCATCAACGTCGCTTTGATGCTGACGTGTGCAAGATTACGGTCGCGGGCGAAGAGATTTGGTTGATTAAGCCAATGAGTTTTATGAATCGTAGTGGCGGTCCATTGCGTGGCGTACTCGACTATTACCGGTTGCCGATTGAAGGCACTTTGGTCGCTCACGACGAGTTAGATTTGGCCGCTGGCACGCTGCGGCTGAAGAAGGCGGGTGGTCACGGTGGCCACAATGGCCTGCGGGATATCATCAGTCATTGCGGTGCCGATTTTTATCGTCTGCGCATTGGCATCGGTCATCCCGGTACGAGCGACGCGGTGCTTGGCCATGTGCTCAAACGTGCATCGGCCAAAGAGCAACAACTGGTTGATGACGTGATCGACAAAGCGGTTGGTGCCGTGCCAAAAATGATCCGCAAAGGCCCGGGTATTGTCATGAATGAACTCAACCGAAAACCGAAGAAACCTAAGCCTGCTGCTAAGCCGGCAGCGGGTTCCGGCGATACGAAACAAGACGCAGCGGATGATGCGGACGCGACGTAACCGAGCGTTACGAGCGAAGGAGCTAGAGATATGGGTATCAAATGTGGAATCGTAGGTTTGCCGAATGTCGGTAAGTCAACACTGTTCAATGCCTTAACTGCGGCGGATATTCCTGCCGAGAATTATCCGTTTTGCACGATCGAACCCAATGTCGGCGTTGTTACCGTGCCGGACTTGCGGCTGGATGCTTTGGCCGGTATCGCCAAGCCACAAAAAGTCATTCCAACAGCAATGGAATTTGTTGACATTGCCGGACTGGTTGCGGGTGCATCGAAAGGCGAGGGTTTGGGTAACAAGTTCCTGGCGAACATTCGTGAGACCAATGCGATCGCGCACGTGGTGCGTTGTTTTGACAACGATGATGTCACGCACGTCGCGGGGAAGGTCGATCCGGTAGACGACGCAGATACGATCAACACCGAGTTAACGCTCGCGGATCTTGAGCAAGTCGAGCGAGCGTTGCAAAAAGCAACCAAGATGGCCAAGGCGAACGATAAAGTTGCGGTGTTCCGTCGCGACGTATTGACACGATTGCGTGATCATTTGGCCGAAGGCGCGCCCTTGCGGACGCTTGAAATGGATGAGAACGAAACCGAATCGATCAAGGACCTGCAACTGCTGACGGGCAAACCGGTGATGTACATCGCGAACGTCAACGAAGACGGTTTCGAAAGTAACGCCTATCTGGACAAACTGCGTGCTTTGGCCGAGCGCGAGGGCGCGAGTGTGGTGCCGGTATGCGCCGCTATCGAAGCCGAAATTGCGGTGTTGGATGAAGAAGACAAGCAAGAGTTCTTATCTGATCTTGGTTTGGCTGAGCCCGGATTGAATCGCGTGATTCGTGCCGGATATTCGCTGCTTGGTCTGAATACTTACTTTACCGTCGGCGAGAAAGAGGTCCGTGCATGGACGTTCCCCGCCGGCGCAACGGCGCCTCAGGCGGCGGGTGAGATTCACACCGATTTCGAGAAAGGCTTTATTCGCGCCGAAGTGACGGCGTACGATGATTTTATCGCCGGGAACGGCGAACAAGGCGCTAAGGAAGCCGGTAAGTTGCGCTTGGAAGGCAAGGATTATCTCGTCAAGGAAGGCGATATCATGCACTTCAGATTTAACGTCTGATCCTTGACACAGAGGCTTGCCTGCCAGACAATTCCTCGCTCGCAAAATTCGGTGATGTAGCTCAGATGGTTAGAGCGGTGGACTCATAACCCGCAGGTCGGTGGTTCAATTCCACCCATCACCACCAATTGACGAAAAAAGGGCGCCCGGTGGGCGCCCTTTTTTTGTTGTTCTCACGAAATCTTCGTGCCGCGGCACCTTCTAGTCCAACGCATTAACTTTGCCGCGCTATTGTCGTAGTGTTGGGTATCAATCGACCCTACGGATGGACGCTGCTATGACACGTTTTCTCATGATGTTCCTGCTATCACTGGTAGTCGTCGGTTGCGGTGATTCCGACGATAACGCCCAAACGGACCCAGTCGATTCGGCTCTATCGACGTCCGCGTCAGACGAGGACGACTACGACGACTATGTCGACGAGGGTTTTGAAGACGACAGCATGGCGTCTGATCCGGAGCTTGGGAGTCTCAGCGCGACGATCGGCGAGGTTGCCAGCGAGTCGCGCGCTTATTGTTCCGTGTTGTTGCTCAGTGACGACGCGATTGAAAACTCAACTAACATCATCATCGATTTGAATGTACACACGCCGAACGGAAAAGATGAGAGCGAATGGCTGTCGGGTGAGGTGAGCATCAGAGGTGCGTTTGACGCAGACAGCGACGACTGGCGCACCAGTGCCAATTACTCAGTTCCAGCGCCGGAGGGTACCGCCGCGGATGATACGTATTTCTGGATGCACGATTTTGTTAATCCGGATTCTGTGTCGTTCTCGATGCAAGTATCGGGTGCTGCATTCGACTACCGAACCGATGCGCTACCTGAATCGACCAGCGACTACGATGACCGTCACTTCGAGACGCAGCTCGAATGGCGTGGCGACATGCTTGGAACACTCGCCGATGGCAGTCAGTCGCGCGGGATGGTGCAGATGCGTTACTCCGGAATTTGTCAGATCACCAAGCCTTAGCGATGCATGCTCACATGCGCTTCGCGCGGCGCACGTGACAACCGCAACTCGCAGCATCGCTTATTACCCGAGCCGTTCCATCACTTCGATTGCGGCGCGTTCGCCTGACTCCATTGCTCCTTCCATGCCGCGATTAATCACCGCTGTATGTTCACCGGCAAAGTGAATGTTTTCGAGCGGGGCACGCATCTCCTTGGCAAACCGAGTGATTTGTCCCGGTTTCCAATATGCATAAGCGCCACCGGCAAATGGGGAGCGATTCCACGAGTAAACCTTGACGACTTTCAGCGCGCCTTGCGTTGCAGGCCGAATTCTCGCCAATGCTGCCAAGACGTTCTGTGCTGCGACGTCCGGCGGCAAGCGGTCAAGATATTGCGCCATCTCGCCATTCACAAATGACAGGCAACTCGTTATCTTTCCCGGCGCGGCGGGGTCGTTCTTTAATGCCATGAAGCGGCCCGCACAAGTATCTGTCCACATGCTTGGCGGTAATCCGTCTTTCTCCCAATAGGGCTTTGTCGGGATAACGTGCACCTGAAATACAGGCGTGTAGCCAAGCTCATGCACCGCCTGCGCTTGCTTGCCGGAGAGATAGGGCGACACGCGAACGTGCTTCAGGGCACTGAACGGGAATGTGCAGATACAGTATTTGGCTGTGTGCACATCACCACGCTTTGTGGTCACGGTAACGCCGTGCTGATCAGACGCGATGCTGTGAATGTGCTGAGTCATCAGGATTTCTGACGTGACTGCTCGCGCCATCGCTTCCGGTACGCGCTGATTACCACCGACCGCCGCAAGCGCACCACCAGAAAACGCATCGTTTCCGCGATACAGACTGCGCACAAGGTTCGCGCTTTGAAACCCCATCAACGCCGATAGATCGTGTACGTTGCGCCCGTAACTCATGTTCGTGCCGCAACCTAACTGGATGGCTTGAGGGTCGACGCGTTTGCGCATCAAGAAATCATGAACCGAGATATCCATGGCCGCATGGCGCCCGGACTGCCACGCTTCAAGATCACCCAGGGGCAGCGGGTTATCATCGTCGCCATAAACGGAAAATTGAAAGCCGGTGAGTGAGCGCTTACGCCGCGTCGCAGTCACAAATGGATTTAACGGGTGCTCTGCCCAATCATCAGGAAGAATGCCAGTGCCGCGCACGTGCAGCATGATTTCACCGCGCACAGGTTCCGTTCTTGGCCGGGATCTCTCCATTGCAACATCGAAGCGATTCGCGACATCGAGAATCCTGGCGTAGTGGCGACCAATGCCACTGCCACCCATCTCCGGGTAACCGGGTACTTCATCAGCGGGTGCGGTGAACAGCCGCCCGCCGATGCGTTCGCTACCTTCGAGTACGCGTACGCGATAGCCAACGTCCTCAAGCGTAAGCGCTGCATTCAGTCCCGATAGCCCGGCACCCAGAACAAGCACATCCGTTTTCGGTGTTGCGCCATAAGCGCTGCGTCCGGGTGACAGCGCGAGCGCTGCACTAGTGCTGATGCCTTTAATAACGCTGCGGCGATTGATGTGTTGTTTGTTCATGGTGTGAATCATATATATCTATAATTAATATACAAATGTAAATAGAGTGATGGTATATTTCAACAGCCTTTTGTTCGCAGTTACCGTTGCCGGGAGTCGTTGATGCCACTGACACGTTGCCACCGTTTTGGGTTCGTAGCGTTGACGTGTTTGCTAGCCAGCTGTGCTTTGCAGCCCCGCGGAGTGTACTCCCCCGTCGAACTTGCCCGCCAAAGTTACGTGACAGCGCTTGACGACGGATCGTTATCACCGAACGACAGAGCGCTGGCCGTCGCGGATCTCGCCCGCGCGCTTGTGGTAGACGGTACACCCGATGATGCGCGCGTGCTGCTCGACGATGCATTTGTGGCTGCGAGTAACACGAACGATACCTACATGCGCGCGGTGAATTTTGTCGAGATCCTGCAAGCGCAAGTTGACAGTGCTGCGCACGAAAGCGCTGCTGCGCGTATTGATTTGGCGCTGGCAACAGCGCGTGAGGTTTCCGATAGCAAGCAAAGGGCTGATCTTGTGGCAAAAGCCGCGGTGTTATACGCCAAGCTCGGTTACATCGAAGCGGCCAACACAGCAGTTGCCAGTATTGCGTTAGTCGATGCGAGCGCTGCTTCTTATAAGGCGCGTGCGATCCATGACATCGCGCCCGAGCTCGCCGCGCAAGGTGATATTTCCGCGGCGCGTGAATTACTCAAAACCATGGATTTTGGTCTCACATATTACAAAGCGGCGGCGAGTGCAGAGGTCTCCGTGTTCGCGTTTTATACGAACGACAAAACGAGCGCATCGGCATTGCTGTCAGAAGCGGAGTCGATTGCGCGTGCTCAAGAAAATGGCTATTTCATCGCCGGAGCGCTGCGGCGTATCGCGGATGCCTATTTTGATACGGGTCGCTCGGAGCGGTCGGCAGATCTTATGCGCGATGCGATCGCTGGTGCGCGGGTAGCGCCTTCATTGCAAGAACAGGCCCGTGCGTTGAGCAGGATCGCGACGACGCTGGCGGATCAACGTGAGTTTGCTGATGCCCGTTCGTTGGTCGCTGACGCGATCTCACTAGCGCGCCGTATCGATAGCCCTGTACTCCGCGGGTGGTGTTTGTATGAAATCGCAGGAGCTGCTGCATTCTCGGGTGACAACGAAGCCGCGCAAACCCTAGTGTCGGAAATTCCTCACGATCTCATGCTCAGTGGCAAGTCAGTGCGCGCGGCAGCAGATCGTGACGTCGCATGGGGGCTAGCCCGCCATGGCAATGTGCAGGCGGCTTTGGATCACGCTGCCCTGATCGCACGTGTCCGTGAGCGTGTGCAAGCATTGAGTCGTATTCACCGGGTCGCAATTGATCCTGATATGAAAGCGTTGCCAAGATACCTATAGCGCCAACACCAAGAAACGCGGGTTCGAATTGCGGGTACGCATTCAATACATGGCGTTTCGCACAAACAAACAACGTTACCACTGGAGAGAAAAATGTCGCCAAACCTTAGGTGTTACTCAGTCGCAGTCAGCTTAGTGCTGCTTGTATTAGTGGGATGCACAACGCAACAGATGGCGCCAACAAACCCTGATGAACAAATTGCGCGCATCATGCAATGGTGGAACGGAGACTACAATAACGATCGTCAGCTCATTGCATTGCGCGCAGCCGGCGAACCGGTATGGACGGAAGACGGGTCCGGCAAGGGCGGCCATATCGAAGTCACATCGCATTACCGTCCAGTGACGCTACCGGCTTTTGGTGACCATGTTATCTATGTTGAGGAGACCAAACATGGCGATCCTGACAACATGTTCCGGCAGAGAATCTATACGTTAAGCAAAGACAATAGCGGCGACAAAGTGCGCGTTAAGTTGTGGTACTTCAAAGACAAGAAAGCGTTTGTCGGTGCGTTCAAGAATGTGTCTATGCTCTCGGCGCTAACTCCTGAAGACATGTCACCTTTGCCAGACAAGTGCGATTTACTGGTCGTTGCCGCTGGTGAGAAACTGCATATGCCGATGGGCGATCCGCAGTGCGATCTCGGGACACGTGTTTTCAACTATCAGGTTCTGCTGGGTGCAGATAGTTTCTGGTTTCGAGACAAAATCGAAAATCTGTCCGACGGTGCGTTACTTGAAAGTGCCGGTGAGTTCACCTATCACGAACTCGACAAGCAATAGCGTTTCGACAGACGACCAAAACGGAATACTTCCGTGATATCGCCGTGACAATTGCTCCTTAGCCTTTCGTTGTCCTTTCTGACCGCGCTTGCATTCCGCAAGTTTGGTATCGAAACACAACGTTCTAAAGGAGCGAGAAAATGAATGTACGGGGAGTGGTAGTTCGCAGTATGGCCGTCTTGGGTCTTACGTTAGGCGCGCATTCGGTTGCGTTGGCTGGCGGAAAAAATGTGACGTACAAGGTCACGATCAGCAATCTGACGGTAGGGCAGCCATTGACGCCACCCGTTGTGGCGGTCCACAACAGTCGCACGGAGTTATTTGAAGTCGGTGAGCCTGCGAACGAAGGTGTTCGCCAGATTGCTGAAAACGGCAACAACGCTACGCTCGTGACTGCGATCGCTGGTGACGTCAACGTCAAGAATTTCTATCAAGGAACAGCGCCAATCGTACCGGCCGCTAACCCCGGTGGTACGCCATTTGATAGTCAGGTGACATTTGAAATTTCTGCGAGTGGCAATGCGCGCTTCCTGTCGTTTGTCAGCATGTTGATCTGCACTAACGACGGTTTCACCGGCCTTGATACCGTTCGACTGCCGCGCAACAACAAACGCGTTACCTATTACTCCGCGGGCTACGAAACGCGCACGGAAACCAACACAGAGGATTTCTCCGACATCGTTCCGCCTTGCCAAGGTCTGATCCGTGGCGAAGTCAGCGAGCCAGGCACCGGCGAGAGCAATCCGCTGTTGTCCGAAAACGGCGTCGTTATTCCTCACATGGGCATTGTTGGTGACAACGACCTCGCGCGTCGCACCTACGACTGGGCTGATCCGATCGCGAAAATCGAGATCGAGCGCGTTCGCAAGCGTTACTGATCCGACGGTTACACCGCCTGGACGGAAGGCCCCGAGCGATCGGGGCCTTTTTTTGTTGGGAATCTTGTCAACAACTGTCAGGGAATCTTCATAAAGTCCCTATCCGGCAATCGCATGCTCTACGATAGAGCGCATCGCAGGAGTTGAGTTACTGCGGACAA
>JBCBZK010000116.1:0-11477 GCA_039815365.1 Pseudomonadota bacterium
CGCGAGCGTCTCGAATAAACGATGCAGCCGGGAACTGTTTGTTGGACAGCACTGTGAAGAAGGCATCTGCGGGGATGAGTGTCGGGACCGGTGTGACGGGCCAGCCCGTCAGCGGTTTTAGTCTCTCGGAGATATCGACACACTGAGGGATGTGCGTGTCGGAGAAACCGAGTTGATCGGCCGCGTCGATAAACGGCTGGCAGGCACGCTCTGGCAGCAGCGCGCGTTGGCGTTTGATGAGCGTCTCCCAAACGGCGTGTTCGGCTGCGGTATAGCGAATGCGCCCGGTGCTGTCCGGCTCGCGCGCGGTGTATTCGATTCCTTGACCCAAAGCCGTCTCCGGTGGCGAGATTGTCCAATAACAGTAGCAGCGATGTGTCAGAAAGAGATTGCGAATATTGCTTACTAGTCGCTCAAATGCGCAATAATTACCTAAAAAATCGCTAATTAGTGATATAAATGACTCATGGATAGCTATGACGCGAAAATTCTGCAGATCTTGCAGCGCGACGGTCGGATTTCAAATCAGAAATTAGCCGAGGCGGTAGGTTTGTCCGCATCGCCTTGTCTACGGCGAGTGCAAAAATTGACTGAAGAAGGTGTGATCGCACGGACGGTCGCGCAACTTGACCGCCAAAAACTCGGTTTTACCATCCTCGCATTCGTGCATGTCTCGCTAGTGGACCATCGGCCAGAAACGTTGAAAGCGTTTGATGGCATCGTCACTACTGCCGGTGAAATTCTCGAGTGCCATGCATTGAGCGGTCAATATGACTATCTGCTGAAAGTTGTCACGCAAGACATGGCGCATTTCGAGCAATTCATGACGCACGACTTGCTGGCCGGCCGCGGCGTGAACTCTGCGAACACCAGTTTTGTTCTCAGCCAACGTAAAAACACCACGGCTCTGCCGGTTTGACAGGCCTTGTCTCAGCGTTGATCAAGTTGGACTTCTTCAATCTATGACGAACTGCTGTCTCATGTATCGTCTGTCGCTGGCATTCAACTATCGCCATCGCTATTATTGCCGCTTGATCTTTGGATCAGGCGGGAGAGCGCTGCACCTGGATGCAGCCACCGAAGGCGCAACAAGCCCGGAAACGCTCAGGTAAACGGACCGCCGTATCCGATCGACTCTGGAGAGCGGCTGCTACAGTAGCCCACCGAAGGGGAACGCCGGCATCGCTGGCTTTATCTCTCAGGTTAACGGACAGAGGGGCTTTGTGCGTCGCATAGCGGCGTGGTTGTTACCCGAATCCGCGCCGGAGTCCCAGATGGGCAAGAAGACTGCTCTACACAATGTTCACGTTGCCGCTAACGGCAAAATGGTCGATTTCGGTGGTTGGGATATGCCACTGCACTATGGCTCTCAGCTCGACGAGCATCATCTGGTTCGCAATGCGGCTGGTATGTTTGATGTGTCACATATGACGATTGTCGACATCAGCGGCGGCGACGGTGAGCCGCGGCGCTATCTCCAACACTTGCTTGCCAACGATATCGACAAGGCCTCAGCACCGGGCAAGGCAATTTACACTTGCATGCTCAATGCGGACGGTGGCGTGATCGACGATTTGATCGCTTATTGGATGGGCGGTAATGACTTTCGACTCGTGGTCAACGCCGCGACCCGCGATAAGGACCTGGCGTGGCTGAACAGCGTCGCAGAAGGTTTTGATATTGCACTCAACGAACGCGATGGTTTGGCAATGATCGCGGTGCAGGGCCCTGAAGCGCGCGAACGCGCGGCCGGCGTCGTTCCGGCGTCACTGCGCGACGCGGCATTGGTGCTCAAGCCGTTTCATGCTGTTTTTGATAACGATTGGTTTATCGCACGAACCGGCTATACCGGCGAAGATGGTTGGGAGCTCATGATGCCTGCCGACGTCGCAGCGGATTGCTGGCACCAGTTAGTCGCTGCTGGCATCGCACCTGCCGGGCTTGGCGCGCGCGATACGTTGCGTCTGGAAGCGGGTCTGAACCTTTACGGATCGGATATGGATGAAACCACGACACCGGATGAATCGAATCTGGGATGGACAGTTGATCGCACGGCGCCACGTGAGTTCGTCGGTGCGGCAGCTTTGGACGTCTCTGAGCCAACCCGCAAACTCGTCGGGCTGGTGTTAAAAGGGCGCGGTGTACTGCGCGATCACCAGATTGTGCACGCGGCCGATGGCGATGAGATTGGTGAAATCACGAGCGGCGGGTTTTCGCCGACGCTGAATCGCTCCATTGCGCTGGCGCGCGTGAGCGCGGATACCGGAGCCCTCGCCGAGGTCAGTGTTCGTAACCGGCGCCTCCCGGTAGCTGTGGTCAAGCCGCCGTTTGTGCGTCGCGGCAAAATCCTTGTGGACGCTGACGATGCGTCCTGACGTTATTTTTCTTATCGCCCTCGCACCCATTGGAGCAATATTATGAGCGAAATTCCTGGCGACCTTCGTTTTACCGAAGAACATGAATGGCTGCGTCTCGAAGACGACGGCAGTGTGGTTGTTGGCATTAGCGCGCACGCGCAGGAAGCCTTGGGCGATTTAGTGTTCGTTGAGCTGCCCGAAATCGATCAAGCGCTGACAGCCGGTGATGGACTTGCCGTGGTTGAATCCGTGAAAGCGGCGTCCGATGTCTACATTCCGCTCGACGCAACGGTCACTGAGGTGAACGAAACGCTTATCGATACGCCCGAGAAAATCAACGAGTCGCCTTATGAAGAGGGTTGGATCGCACGTGTTACACCGAGCGATAGCGACGAGCTCAATGGTCTGATGGATGCGGATGCATACCAGCAGTTTCTTGACGATCTGGAAGATTAGAGCGAAGGACAAACCCATGCCATTTATTCCGCATACCGAAGAAGACATTAACGAGATGCTCGCAACGATCGGCGTTGCGAGCATCGAAGATTTATTTGATGAGATACCTGATGATCTTCGCATTGACGGTCTTGACGGTGTGCCGTCGGCAATGAACGAAATGCAAATCAGTCGTCTCATGCATGAGCGCGCGGCTAAAGATGCGAATACGCTGTCGTTCATCGGCGCGGGTGCCTACGAACATCACATTCCGGCGGCGGTCTGGCAGATTACCACTCGCGGTGAATTCTACAGCGCCTACACGCCCTATCAGGCAGAGGCGAGTCAGGGCACGCTGCAAGTCATTTACGAGTTTCAGTCAATGATCTCGAGCCTCACTGGTATGCAGGTGAGTAATGCGTCGTTGTACGACGGCGCATCAGCAGTAGCCGAGGCTGCGTTGATGGCGGTACGCGCTAATCGCAAATCGAAGTCACGTCGCGTTGTATTTGCGGGCGGTGTGAATCGCACGTATCAGAAGGTCGCCGAAGCGATCGCCGGTACCCAGGGTTTGCGTTTTGAGCTTTCCGGGTTACAGGCAAGCGGGCTCAGCGACCATGAGACGCTGGTCGCAGGTGATGAAGCGCCTGTCGCCGTGGTCATTCAGCAACCGAATTTCTTTGGCGGCATCGAAGACGTCGATGCATTGACGGACGCCGCCCATGCGGTTGGCGCTATCGTCATTGCTGTTGTAAACCCGACAACACTTGCTTTGCTCAAGCCACCCGGCGAGTGGGGCGAGAAAGGCGCCGACATCGTGTGCGGAGAAGGGCAGCCACTCGGCGTGCCGTTATCCTCTGGTGGTCCTTACTTTGGTTTCATGACGACACGCGATTCGATGGTGCGCCAACTACCCGGGCGCATTGTCGGCCGCACGCTGGATGTTGATGGCAAACCTGGTTTCACGTTGACCTTGCAGGCACGTGAGCAACACATTCGCCGTTCGAAAGCGACATCGAACATTTGCACGAACCAAGGTTTGATGGTCACAGCGGCGACGATTTATTTGTCTTTGCTCGGCGAGGCCGGCCTTGCCAAGGTTGCGGCGGCCAGCCATGCGAATACGCGCAAGCTAGTAGCGGCGGCGACCGCGATCAACGGCATTGATCTTGCGTTCGATGCGCCGTTCTTCCACGAGGCTGCGTTGAAACTGGACAGACCGGTTGCACCGGTTCTTGAGGCGATGGCAGAACATGGCGTGTTGGGGGGGTTGGATGTCTCGGCGAGCTATCCGGAACTCGGGAACGTGTTGCTCGTTTGTGCAACGGAGACCAAGACGGACGACGACATCCAACGTTTCGTCGACACGCTGACGCAGACCATGCAAGCGGCACCTAACCTAAGAGATGCGGGGTAACGGCCATGAATTATGATTCACAACCATTGATCTTCGAGCGTTCGCAAGCCGGTCGCCACAACGCAGCACAGGCGCCCCTCGGTGATCTCGAAGCACTGCTCGACGGCAATACCATACCGGGCGCCCAGCGTCGGCAGTCTACAACAGTGTTGCCCGCGGTTTCCGAGCTGCAGACCGTGCGTCACTACACGCAGCTGTCGCAAAAGAACTTCTCAATCGATACGCATTTCTATCCGCTCGGCTCATGCACGATGAAGTACAACCCGCGCGCCTGTAATTCGCTGGCAATGTTGCCGGGACTTGTCGATCGACATCCGCTGGGACCGGAGAGTCACGGGCAGGGTTTTCTCGAGACGATGTTCGAGCTGCAGGAAATGCTCAAAGACGTGACCGGTATGCAAGGTGTGTCGTTGACACCTATGGCAGGCGCGCAAGGCGAACTAACCGGCGTTGCAATGATCCGTGCGTATCATCGGCAGCGCGGCGATCTCGCGCGTAACGAAATCCTTGTCCCGGATGCTGCGCATGGCACGAACCCCGCTACTGCGACGATGTGCGGCTGCAAAGTCGTGGAGTTACCCACAGACGCTGAGGGTGATGTTGATATCGAAGCGCTGAAGGCAGCCGTTGGCCCGAATACAGCGGGCATCATGTTGACGAACCCGTCGACGCTCGGCGTCTTCGAGCGACGTATTACCGAGATCGCCGAAATTGTGCACGACGCTGGTGGTCTGTTGTATTACGACGGCGCTAACTTAAATGCGATTCTTGGCAAGGTACGTCCGGGCGACATGGGTTTCGATGTGATTCATATGAACCTGCATAAAACATTCTCGACGCCGCATGGCGGCGGCGGTCCGGGTTCCGGCGCAGTGGGCGTCGGTGAACGTTTGCTGCCGTATATGCCGATTCCGGTTGTTGGTAAAACGAACGAGCGCTACCACTGGCTGGATGAAGCGGACTACCCGCACAGCATCGGTCGACTGTCCGGATTCATGGGTAATGCTGGCGTGTTACTGCGCGCATACATTTATATGCGCATGTTGGGCGACGACGGTATGCGACGTGTTGGTGAGTTTGCGACATTGAACGCGAATTATCTGATGGCGCGTTTGTCGCAGGCGGGATTCGAACTGGCGTTCAAGAATCGCCGCGCGAGCCATGAGTTCATCATCACGATGAAGAAGACGGCTCGCGAGCACCACATCACCGCAATGGATATTGCGAAAGCGCTACTCGATGAAGGTTTTCACGCGCCGACGACGTACTTCCCGTTACTGGTCCCTGAGTGTTTGCTGATCGAGCCGACGGAGACGGAAGCGAAAGAGACGCTGGATCTGTTTGTTGATGCGATGGTGCGAATCGAGCAGCGCGTGACAGAAGACCCACAATCGATTCATGATGCTCCGCAGTCGTTGCCGGTACGTCGTCTAGATGATGTACAGGCAGCTCGTAAACTGGATATTGCCTGGCGGGCAACTAACGAGGCTTAGCGCGGTCGGACACTCTATGACAATAACAATTCGCTGCGTGGCAAGTGCCGCGCTCATGTGCCTGAGTTTGGCTGTTTCAGCCGAAACAAAGGAGTGGTCGAAAACGCTGGAACGCATCGCAGACGGTGTCGTATCGATCAAGATCGATAGCACGCGCGCGTTTGATACCGGTTGGAACACCAGTTCGCAAGCCACAGGTTTTGTTGTTGATGCTGAGCGCGGTTTGATTCTGACCAACCGGCATGTTGTGACGCCAGGCCCGGTCGTTGCCGAAGCCGTGTTTTTGAACAACGAAGAAGTGTCTTTGCGGCCGGTGTACTACGACCCGGTTCACGACTTCGGGTTCTATCGATACGATCCTGCGGCGCTGAAATACACGCAGCCGGAGCAACTCAACCTGAATCCGGCAGCCGCGAAAGTGGGCAGTGAGATTCGCGTGATTGGCAACGATGCCGGTGAGAAGCTATCCATCCTTGCTGGCACACTGGCCCGTCTGGATCGACCCGCGCCGCAATATGGTCGTGGTAACTATAACGATTTTAATACGTTCTATTATCAGGCAGCGTCCGGTACATCCGGTGGCTCTTCTGGCTCGCCGGTCGTTAACATTGACGGAGATGTTCTGGCGTTGAACGCGGGTGGCAGCTCTGGCGCGGCCTCCAGTTTTTTCCTGCCGCTCAATCGCGTTGTGCGTGCATTGGAACTCGTACAAGCCAGTGAGTCTGTGTCGCGCGGCACGCTGCAAACAACGTTCGTCAGAAAACCGTTTGATGAGCTTCGGCGGCTCGGTTTGCGCAGTGAGACCGAACGACTGATGCGCAACCAGTTTCCGGATGATACGGGCATGTTGACCGTTGCCTACGTGCAACCGGGTGCACCAGCGTTCGAACAACTGCGTCCCGGCGACATTGTGACTGACGTGAATGGCGCGCCACTTAATGCTTTCGTACCGTTAGAAGGCGTGTTGGACGACAGCGTCGGCCGCGACGTGACAATGACCGTCGAGCGCGGCGGGCAACCATTGGTTTTGCAGGTGCCTGTTACCGATCTTCACAGCATCACGCCACGCCGTTTTATCGAATTTGGCGATGCGGTGTTGAACACATTGTCGTACCAGCAGGCGCGGCATTACAACTTGCCCGTTGAAGGTGTCTTTGTTGCGAACCCGGGTTATGTTCTGAGCAGTTCTGCCGTGCCGCGCGGCGCGGTTATCGTTGAACTCGATGGCAAACCGGTGCAGAACATTCAGGCGTTCCGCGACGTGTTGGCTGAGCTGGCCGACGATGCACGTGTGCCACTGCGCTTTGTGACATTGGATGCGCCACGCCAGAAAGAACTACGTATTTTACGCGTCGATCGAACCTGGTACGCCGCCAATATTTGCGAGCGCGACGATGCGATTGGCATGTGGCCTTGTCGTCCGCTCGCGGATGGTCCCGAGGCGACGCCGATTGCCGCGGGTAGCACGCGGTTTCCGAAAGTCGATGATCCGCGTGCCGCGCGTTTGTCACCGTCGCTGGTGCTTGTGAACTTCGATCTGCCGTTTACCATCTCAGGTGTCGCCGAGCGGCACTACTATGGCACGGGCGTCATCGTCGATGCCGAACAAGGGTTAGTGCTCGTGGATCGCAACACAGTGCCGATGGCGATGGGCGACGTGTCCATTACGTTCGCCGGTTCGCTGGAAATTCCGGCTCGCGTTGCCTATGTACATCCGCTGCACAATCTTGCGATGGTGCAATACGATCCGGCGTTGATCGGTGACACACCGGTGCGCAATGCCAATTTGGTCGATGTGCCGATGAAGCCCGACGATCCGGTCTGGGTGGTTGGTGTCACGCCGTCGCATCGCGTGGTGACTCAGGAATCGCGCGTTGCATCGACAGACCCATTGGTCTTGCCGATATCGCGTACGTTGCGTTTTCGGGACTTCAACCTTGAGGTGGTGTCTGTCGTGAATGCGCCGAACGTTGACGGCGTTCTTGCCGACAAACGCGGCAATGTTGTTGCCAGCTGGTCGAGTTTCGCCGTTGGTGGCAGCGACGGAGGTCAGTTTACGCGTGGCATTCCCGCGTCGACGCTAATGGATTTCGTTGCGACCGTTCGCGAACAGAAGCCGGTATTTTCGCTCGAAGTGGAATGGGGGCTGATGCCACTGGCCAGTGCCCGCAAACTTGGTTTGCCCGAAAGCTGGCTAGACCGGTTGGAGGCGAACAATCGCGAACGTCGTCAGGCGTTAACCGTGACGCGCGTGGCAGCAGCAACGGATACCGCAAGACATCTACAGCCCGGCGATATCGTGCTGACAATCAATGGTGAGCTCGTCAGTAGTTTCTCTGAAGCTGCCAAAGCGGTGCGGCAAGAACAGGTGCGCGTCGAGTTCTGGCGCAACGAAACCTTGCAAGAAGTGACGATCAACAGTGAGCAGCTTGATGGCCGCAGTGCCAATCGCGTTGTCCAGTGGGCTGGTGCCTTGCTGCAAGACCCGTATCGTGAACTTGCGCGCCAACGCGGTATCGTCCCGTCTGGCGTTTATGTCGCGTACTTCAGTTACGGCTCACCGGCAACGCGTTACGGCTTGTGGGCAGGGCGACGCATTGTCGAGGTCAACGGCCAACCGACGCCCGATCTTGATCGCTTTCTGACCATCGTACGAGATTTGCCCGACCGCACGTCTGTGCGGCTCACCACACTCGATTGGAACAATGCGCCGCAAGTGATTACGCTGAAACTTGACCAGCACTATTGGCCCGGCTTTGTCGTTGAGCGATCCGGGGACGATTGGCAGCGCCGACCGCTGTAGGGTTTATCCTAGTCGCGTAGCGCGGCAGCGAGCTCCGGCCAGCTACTGATCGGCGTACGGCAGGTTGTGCCGTCGCACAGATACGCAAGTGCACCACTTGAGGGCGCCGTATGGACGGCTAACGCTGCCGGTAGGTCAGTCGCGCCATGCGGCACACGTATCACGATTCGATGTGGTGCAAACAGCGTCCGTACGCTTTTTTGCCAAACATCCGTCGTCTCATTGTCGCCGACCAAAATCAGCGTTTGCACGGGTGCTAACCAATCGGCAGTCGCTTCCACCAATGTGACGTGCGCTTGTGGGTATTCGGCGATTGCGGATTGCGCGAATGCCAGGATACGTTCAGCGGCGGCAAGATAACGCGTGTTAGCCAACATGTGACCCAACCGAATCAAAACGCGTGCGGCGATCGCATTGCCAGCAGGTGTCGCATCGTCACCGATCGGCTTTGTCCGATACATCAACGCCTCTGCCGAGTGCGATGTAAAAAATAATCCACCCACGTCTGCGTCTTCGAAATGCTCCAGCATCGAATCGCATAATGCGACTGCCCATCGCAGCAGTTGCTCGTCGAAGCTGCTTTGCAACACTTCGAGCAATGCATCGATTAGAAAAGCGTAATCATCGAGGTAGCCATCGCGCATAGGCTGTCCGTTGATCCATCCCGCACACAGCGTGGTGCCGTCCCAGAGCGTGTCGTGAATGAAGCCCAACGCCTTGTTTGCCGCCTCGGCGTAGCGAGGATCATCGGTTAACTGATGCGCGGCGGCCAAACCTTTGATGGCGAGTGCATTCCAACTGGCGAGAATCTTCTCGTCACGTCCCGGTGCTGCGCGTGACTCACGTAACTGCAACAGTGACGCTTTGATACGTCGCAGCGCGGCATCAACTTCGCTTTCCGGCAATTGCGTATGCTCGCTGAGCGTCTGCCGGTCCATGCGCTCAGTCAGGTGCCAGCGATCTTCAAAATTGGCAGGCTCGGCCAATCCATACAGTGCGGTTGCGATAGCTTGTTCTGCCCGGCCTAACGCGCTCGAGCATTCGTCCGGTGTGTAAGTGTAATAGGCGCCTTCGCCATCGTCGGTGTCTGCATCAAGTGTTGCGAAAAAACCGCCTTTGTCGTGCTGCATGTCGCGCAACATCCAATCCGCTGTTTCAATCAGCGTGCGTTCAAATTCGTGATCGCCTGTCGCGCGTGCGGTGCTTGCCAGCAATGTGAGCATCTGGCCATTGTCATACAGCATTTTCTCGAAATGCGGAATTTGCCATGCGCCGTCGACGCAGTAGCGAAAGAAACCACCGGCAACATGATCGAACAGGCCACCGCGGAACATACGTGTTTGTGACAGCGCGGCAATCAGCAATGCCTGTAAGTCTGGTTCGGCAGAGCTGGCCGTTGCGCGCCAATGATTCAGCATGCGTTGTAGCGACGGGATCTGCGGGAACTTCGGCGCACGCCCAAAGCCGCCGTTTTCAGCATCGAAGTGACTCTCGAGCTGTTGCCTCAGCGCCGCGGCCGGCGCGCCGTCCAATGCGGGGGCATCTTGCTGATTAGGCTCAAGCTTTGCGAACACGTCCTGAACGGCGGCGCCCTGGTTCGCCGCTTCCGCGGGATCGTTCTGGAAAAATTCACTGACTTTCGCAAGCACATCACCGAACGCCGGCATGCCTTGCTGCTGGATGGGAGGAAAATACGTGCCGCCAAAGAAGGGTAACTGCGCATCCGGCGTGAGGAACATCGTCAATGGCCAACCGCCCGCGCGTTGCACCATAAGTTGATGGGCGGTCTGATAAATGCTGTCAATGTCCGGTCGCTCTTCCCGATCGACCTTGATGTTGATGAACAATCGGTTCATCACATCGGCAGTGGTCTGATCCTCAAAGGACTCGTGCGCCATGACGTGGCACCAGTGGCAGGCTGAGTATCCAATCGAAAGCAAAATGGGTTTTCCGCTGTCTTGAGCGGCTGCCAGAGCCTCATCACCCCAAGGCCACCAGTGGACAGGGTTGTCTTTGTGCTGCTGCAAATACAGGCTGCTTTCATTGCTGAGTCGGTTCATTAAAGCTCTCGTCACGCGCGGTTTTCGCGCGCCACTATAGCGCAAACAGGGTGCGCAGCGATGGTACACTTCCCGGATGATCGTCTATCCCGAGATCAGCCCGGTGGCGTTAAGCCTCGGACCGCTGAAAGTGCATTGGTATGGCCTGACCTACCTCGCTGGTTTCGTGCTGGCGTTCTTGTTGTGCCGCAAACGCGCGCAACGTGCTGATGCGCCGATAAAACCCGCGGCCGTCGAAGACATGATTTTCTACGGCGCGATGGGCGTGATCGCCGGTGGCCGGATTGGTTACCTGCTGTTTTACGGCTGGGCAAACGTCGCCAAAGACTGGCACTACATTTATCGATTCTGGGAAGGCGGGATGTCGTTCCACGGTGGGTTGCTTGGCGTGCTCGTTGCGATGGCGCTGTTCGCGCGCAAGCACAACCGCACGTTCTTTGAGATGACTGATTTTGTCGCAGTAGCGACGCCGCTAGGGTTGTTCTGCGGGCGTATTGGCAATTTTATCAACGGCGAGTTGTGGGGTGCTGAGACGACCGTACCGTGGGGTTTCTTGGTCGACGGGGTTGTCCGACATCCGTCAATGCTCTACGAAGCGCTACTAGAAGGGGTCGTATTGTTTTTTGTGTTGCTCTGGTTCAGCGCGAAACCAAGGCCGACGCGGGCTGTGTCGGGCCTGTTTTTGATCGGCTACGGTCTGTTCCGCATACTGGTTGAATTCGTGCGTATCCCTGATGAGCACATTGGCTATTTCGCAGGGAGTTGGCTCACAATGGGGCAACTGCTGAGCGCTCCGTTCCGCCTATACAGTGGCCTTGGTCGACCAGGACGGTTCTGAAAGTATTACGCAAATCGCGGTCACCATGCCGGGCAGCGAAACGGCAACATTCACAGCCATCGGTGGCGCTGCAG
>JBCBZK010000156.1:0-7609 GCA_039815365.1 Pseudomonadota bacterium
CGTCGCCAGCGCCGCGGATATTACGGCTCTGCGTACTTATAAAGGCGAACGCGCCGTTTCAGGGTCCATCCTCGGCCGCGCGCTCTATGATGGCGACCTTGATCCGGTCGAAGCCATCCGCCTCGCCGCTTAGCCCATCTCAATCTGCGCTTTGCGATCGAGCAGGCCGGCCAACTGACCCAAACGGCGCTTCACGGTCTCTGACACCATATCTCTGTCACTTTCAGTGACATGCAAGATCACTTTGGCCTCGGCAATCTCAAGTGACGCGCGCGCCAAAATGCTCGCAGATCGCCCACTGAAGACCCCCGCCAAACGCATTGCCGTGCCGAGAATGCGCGCCTGCTTCTGTTCGATTTCGGGACGCAGCGCCTTTAAACCTGCCGGAATCGTATGCTTGAATGTGTAACGCGACGCGCATGCATGAGCCGCAAACAGGCGTAATATGCCACCAGCTACAGATGCAAAAAAACGCATAGTCAGACGTGCTCCTTAGGTGCCATCGCGCTTGGCGGCAATCGAAATGTCAATCACGCCGCCGAGACGAACCTGATCCATGATGTCGATCACGACACCGGTCGGTGCGCCCTGGTCAGCAATAATGACCGCCGAGCTTTCGGGCGACTCAGACGTCGCCTCTTCAACGCGCAACCGAATTCGGGATAGCTCAATCTGGCGTTTATTAAACCAGATGTCGCCTTGCTCGGTAACGCCGATCAGAATATTGCCGCTCGGTTTGGCTGCGGCCGTCTCAGCCTCAGGTCGCACCGGGTCGATACCTGTTTCTTTAACGAAAGATGTTGTAACGATAAAGAAAATTAACATGATAAAGACGATATCTAACATTGGTGTAATGTTGATTTCGGTATCGTCTTGTTGTTCTGAATGTCGTCTCGCCATTAGCTTGCCCGCCTAATCATTGAGTGCAGCAAGCGACACGCGCTTGGCTCCGGCACGCCTGGCTTGGTCGACCACCCGGACCAAAATACCAGTATCAGCCTCGCGTTTCGCAGCGACAACAACAGACGTATCAGGCTTCAGCGCCAAAGCGCTTTCAACGTTAGCCCGAATCGCCTGAATATCGACGGTTCGATCTTTGATACGAATAGTGCCGAGCTCATCGATCTGAATCGCAATGACCTCGGATATCTCCACATCTTTCGGTGGCTCGTTCGAAGGCCGCGACAGGTTAATCGCATCCTCTTTCACGAACGAGGTCGTAACAATGAAGAAAATCAGTAGGATAAAGACGACATCCAACATCGGAGTGATGTTGATTTCAGCATCTTCGTCAGCATTGTTTCTATGTTTTTTCATCGGTCATTACTGGTTAGTTGTGAACCAGCATATCCTCCAATGCTTCGACAGACACACTCGCCCGTTGTTCCAAAATGACCGTCGTGTACAGACCCGATAGCGCAGCAACCAGGCCCGCCATCGTAGGAATCGTCGCCTGAGAAACACCGCCCGCCATCAGACGGGCGTTGCCCGTGCCGTGAAAAGCCATGATCTCAAACACCTGAATCATGCCGTACACCGTACCAAACAATCCCAACAATGGCAGAAGCGCCATGATGGTCTTGATGATCGGCAAATAACGTCGCGCGTCAATCGACACTTCAGACACCATCAATGCACGGATGCTGCTCGCCTCCCATGAGGTCGTATCAGCCCGCGCCTTCCAGGTCTCATGAACGTGCTTCATCTGTTTCGGCAAAACGGCAGCGTAGAACCAGAAACGCTCAATAATAAACGTCCACATGATCGTTGTTGCCAACAAGATGGCATACAGCACCGGCCCGCCCGTTTCGAAGAACGAGCGTAACGCGACAAAAGCGGATTCAATAAAAAACATCGCGTTTAGCTACGTTCCGAATGCCGCGCAATCATGCCCGCGCTTTGCTCTTCGAGCACCTCAATCAGGTTGCGACTGCGGCCGGTCACCATGGTGTGCAGGAACACTAGCGGAATCGCCACAATCAGGCCAAGCATTGTCGTCACCAGCGCAGCAGAGATACCGCCTGCCATCAATTTAGGATCGCCAGTACCAAACAGCGTAATTGCCTGGAAGGTTTCGATCATGCCGACAACGGTACCGAGCAGGCCAAGCAGAGGCGCAACCGCCGCAAAAACCTTAATGATTGACTGACCAGTCTCAAGCGGTGGCACTTCTTTCATGATGGCTTCGTCGAGCTTGAGCTCTAGCGTCTCTGTGTCTTGATCGCGGTTTTCGGTATAGACACTCAGAATCCGACCCAGCGGGTTCTTCTCTGAAGGCGTGCTATTGGAGAGCTGTTTCTTCATCGCCCCGCCAACGCCCATCAACACGAGCAAACGCCAAATCGCGATCGCCAGACCGATGATACCGATGCCGATAATGACGTAGCCAACCGGCCCACCCTGCTCGATGCGATCGCCCGTCGTTGCTTTTTTCGTCTCCAGACGCAGCAGTGTGCCGCCACTGGGATCAACGGGGAACGATGCAAGTCCACCCGCAGCCGCACCAAGGAACGATTTGGCGGGACCAACGACGCTACCCGCAGGCTGCGTGCTCAGCACTTGCAAATTGCCGGTCTCTTCACTGAACTCAAGGAAGCCTTCGTCGCTGACCGCATTAAACAAACCGACCCGAACGACTTCACCGGTTGTCGCCGCGCCTGTGCTGTCGCGCAGTTCAGTCTGGAATCGCTCAACCGATGATGACCCAGCCATTTCTTCGAGCAACAAGTACTGAAGCTCGCGCAGCTCTTCAATCGACGGCAGTTTCTTGGCTTTACCCAGTTCTGTCGCAATATCACCGCGCGACGGGTTCTGGATCGTGATTAATGATGTATCCACCATACCCTTCGCTTCGCCAGCCGCCTGACGCACAACGCCAAAGAGCTCGCCGATGTCGCCCAGGCGGACATCGAGGGTAGTTTGCAGGTCAGACAAAACACCTTCATTGGTATCGAACGAGACTTTCAGCTGTTCGCTACGGCGCTGCTCACTGGCGAGCGACGCTTTGGCGCTATCCAGCAAAGACTGTTGCTGGTTGCGTTTGGACAAGAATTCTTGCTCGCGCTGGCGATTCTCGGCGGTGATTTCACGCCCTTCTTTGCGGACTTCGTTGAACAAATCATTCAATGATTGCTGAGCAACCACAGGCTGTGCTGTGACAACGAGCGCCACAGCAGCGCTGGCTGCAAATACGGTTTTCTTAAAGCTCATCGTGCTGCCTCCGCGGTTGGTACTGGCAGAACCATGAGGTTCGGCGGCGCTTCTTTTCTCGCCTGGGCGATGCCGTCACTGACAGCCCGGCGGTACTCGGAACCAACAGTCTCCCACTGACCGCTCGACTTGTTGTAGATACCGGTGGTCGCTTCGTCTTTGGTCTGGAATGCCAGCACAATGCGTCCTACTCGGAGGATATTGACCTGCGTATCGACACCTTCCACGGGCAAAGTGCCCTCGTAGGCCTCGATATTACGACCAAAAGCTGCCTCTTTCTTATACGCATCCATGATCTGGCGGTAGCGCTCAGACACAGTGATATCCGAATTCGTCATGTTTGCCTCGAGGCGCTCAACGCGGTCAATGCGCTCCTCGCGATTGAACGGCATATCGGCCTCAATGAACGCGCGCAGGTCGGTGATCATATCCAGCATCAGCGGCACGATGCCTTGCTCTGTGCTTTCAAAATCAAGCAATTGCTGATTGATGTTGTCAATCTCTTGCTGCTGATCGGACACAATTGCAGCAAGGTTTGCGTTGTAAACGCGCACTCGGTCAAGTTGCTGCAACGTAATGCGGTATTCGCCGAGCAGCTCGGATGTTTGCTGCGCATAACGCGTCACGCGCTTCTGGGAAGCTTGAGAGCCCGTATCAAAGGTACCTTGCTCGTCAATAACCCGTTTGACGGATTGTTGAGCATGGCTCGTGGCGGCCAGCATTACAGCTAGCGACACCGCCAGCACGCGCCGAAACGCAGCTGGCGCGCAGCTGTCGGCAGAAAACAACAACGACATAATGAATCCCTAAGGTGTTCGAATATTTATGTGCAACACCACTGCAGAACGTTCTATTCCACTACGCCGTTCAAGGCCAACCTCACTCCCCCCACGGGCTTTGGTCAGCGGCGCATCTGCAGCAGCACAAGCGCCAAGAAACTAGCAGAATCAGTGACGAAAAAAAAGCCGCAGGCCGCTTCGCCCCAAAAAGCCGCAATAATGCAACACACGCCGGAATCGTTCAGAATGTGGCGCGCAAAATTATTGCCCCACGGAGCTCGTATTATGTCCGAAGATCCTATTATTATCGCTAGCGCCAAACGCACGCCAATTGGCGCCTTTCAGGGCGCGTTGGCCGGCGCTGATGCCGTAGCGCTGTCAGCAAGCGCCACTCGGGCCGCCCTGGACGGCGCCAACGTCAGCCCGGAATCGATCGATGAGGTCATCCTTGGCTGCGTATTGCCCGCTGGCATCGGTCAAGCGCCTGCGCGCCAAGCTGCTTTGGCAGCAGGATTGCCGCAATCGCACGGCGCATTGACGATTAATAAGGTCTGTGGTTCCGGCCTGAAAGCCATCATGTTAGGCCACGATCTGATACGCGCAGGTAGCGCATCACGCGTCATCGCCGGCGGTATGGAATCCATGACGAACGCGCCCTACTTGATGCCAAAAGCGCGCGCGGGTTACCGCATGGGACATCAGCAAATCCTCGACCATATGTTCTTTGACGGACTGCAAAACCCTTACGATGGCAACATGATGGGCATCTTTGCCGAACGCACCGCGCAAAAATTCGGCTTTACGCGCGAAGCCCAAGATGCGTTTAGCGTGACGTCCCTTGAGCGCGCCACCAAGGCCATTGAGAACGGTGCATTCGAAACAGAAATCGCCCCCGTCACGATCAAATCGCGCAAAGGTGAGACTATCGTGTCGGTTGACGAAGAACCTTCGCGCGCCGATCCGGCAAGAATTCCAACACTAAGACCCGCCTTCGACAAAGAGGGAACGGTCACAGCCGCAAGCTCGTCGTCAATTTCGGATGGCGCCGCGAGTCTTGTGCTGATGCGCCAGAGCGATGCCGAGGCCAGCGGCACGACCCCGTTAGCGCGCATCGTCGCTCACAGCGGTTTCGCACATGAGCCTGAATGGTTCACCACCGCGCCCGTGTTTGCCGTGAAAGCGCTGCACGACAAGCTGGGCTGGGGCCCGGACAATGTCGATTGCTACGAAATCAACGAGGCGTTTGCCTGCGTCACGATGGCAGCAATTCATGAGCTTGGCCTTGACCCGGCTCAGGTCAACGTCAACGGCGGTGCCTGCGCGCTCGGACACCCGATTGGCGCGTCGGGCGCGCGCATCGTTGTCACGCTGCTGCACGCGCTAGCGCAGCGTGGCGGTCGGCGTGGCATCGCGTCGTTATGTTTGGGTGGCGGTGAGGCCGTCGCTATTGCAGTTGAAACACTTTAAACACAGGTAACCACATGGACATTAAAACGGCAAAAGCGGTCGTCACCGGCGGCGCATCAGGTCTTGGTTTCGCCACAGCGGCTGCGATCGTCAAGCAAGGCGGCAGTGCGGTACTGCTTGATATCAATGATGACGCTGGCGAGAAAGCGGCGACGACGCTTGGCGGCGGTACACGATACTGGCGCACCGATGTCAGCAGCGAATCCGATGTCAAAACGAGCGTTGCCGCAGCGGCTGAGCACATGGGCGGCATCTCAATGGCCGTCAACTGCGCGGGTATCGTGGCGCCGGGCCGAGTGTTGGGTCGCGAAGGGCCCATGCAGTCGGATTATTTTGCGCGCACTGTCATGGTGAACCTCGTCGGGTCTTTCAATGTAGCCAAAGAAGCTGCGCACATCATGCAGGCAAACACGCCGACGGATGACGGTGAACGCGGTGTGATCGTCAATACCGCATCCGTTGCGGCATTCGAAGGTCAGATTGGTCAAGCCGGCTATTCGGCATCAAAAGGTGGCATCGTGGGGATGACGCTGCCGATGGCGCGTGAGCTTGCGCGCTTCGGTATCCGCGTGATGACGATTGCGCCCGGCATTTTCATGACACCCATGATGGCCGGTCTACCGGAAGAAACGCAGCAATCACTCGCAGATCAGATTCCGTTTCCGCAACGCCTTGGTACGCCCGAGGAATACGCAGACCTTGCGGCCTACATCTACACCAACACAATGCTCAACGGCGAGACCATCAGGCTCGACGGCGGCATCCGTATGCAACCAAAATAGCGTGCTTCGCAGGTCGGACTACATCCCGTTGTAGTTCGGCCCGCCACCACCCTCCGGCACCGTCCAGTTAATGTTTTGAAGCGGATCTTTGATGTCGCAGGTTTTGCAATGCACGCAATTCTGGGCATTGATCTGAAAACGGGTTTCCCCACCCTCCACAACAAACTCGTAAACGCCGGCCGGGCAATAACGTTGCGATGGGCCTGCGAATGTCGGCAAATGATGCGCAACCGGAATTGCAGCGTCTTTTAGCTGTAGATGTATAGGCTGGTCTTCTTCGTGATTAGTACTGGACAAAAACACCGACGACAGCTTATCGAACGTGATCTTGCCATCCGGCTTTGGATAGTCAATCACCGCAAAACTGGCAGCAGGCTTAAGCGCTGCGTGGTCTGGTTCCTTATGCCGCAGCGTGAACGGCAACTTACCGCGAAAAATGTTCTGATCAATGAAGATAAACGCTGAGCCAAGAAAACGGCCGAAGCGATGTTGCGCAGGTCCGAAATTACGCGCCTGTTTCAGCTCGGTCGTCACCCATGACGCTTCTACCGCTGTCGCGAATGCTGTGAGCTCGGAACCAGCGAGTGCCTCGCGGTCTGCTTGCCATTGATCAAAGACTGAATCTGCCGCTAGCATTCCGGTCTTAATGGCGGTGTGCGAGCCCTTAATCTTGGCATTGTTCAGGAAACCGGCGTCGCAACCCACCAGCATGCCGCCGGGGAATGTGGTTTTTGGCAACGACTGATAGCCTCCTTTATTCACAGCACGCGCGCCATAGGAAATGCGTTGCCCGCCCTCCAGGAAATGACGAATTTTAGGGTGCGTCTTCCACTGCTGGAATTCGTCAAACGGGCTCAAGTGCGGGTTCGGGTAGTCCAGAGCAATGATGTAGCCCAGATACACCTGATTGTTGGCGGCGTGATACAAAAAGCCGCCGCCTTCCGCGTCGCTAGGTAACGGCCAACCGAGCGTGTGGACGACGAGCCCTTCCTCGTGTTTGTCGGCGGGAATCTCCCAAATCTCTTTCAAGCCGATACCGTAGTGCTGCGGATCACAGTCTTTGTCCAGCGCAAATTTTTCTATCAGTGTTTTGCCGAGACTGCCACGACACCCTTCCGCAAAGATCGTTTGTTTGCCGAGCAGTTCGTAACCTGCTTCGTGCGATGATTTAGGCGTTCCGTCGCGCCCGATGCCCATGTCTCCGGTCGCCACACCGCGCACGGCGCCGTTTTCATCAAAGAGCACCTCGGCAGCGGCATACCCTGGGAACAGGTTGATACCAAGCTCCTCAGCCTGCTCCGCCATCCATGCGACCAGGCGGCCAAGGCTAATAATATAGTTGCCGTCGTTGTGCATCGGTTTAGGCACAAA
>JBCBZK010000112.1:0-11890 GCA_039815365.1 Pseudomonadota bacterium
ATCCTGATGAACAAATTGCCGCAACGGCGCAATGCACTTTTGTGTTGCGGCAACGTGGCGGAGATAAAAAATGAACCATCGATTTTCGCTTGAAGGAAAAACAGCATTGGTCACCGGTGCCGGCAGTGGCCTCGGTCAGCAATTTGCGATGACGCTCGCAGAAGCGGGTGCTGATGTGATTCTCGCTGCGCGCCGCGTCGACAAGCTCGAAGAGACGGCCGCCGACATCGAGAAACAGTTTAAGCGCCGAACGGTAACCGTTGCGATGGACGTCACTGATCGCTCGTCGGTGATTGACGGTGTTGCAGCGGGCGAGCAGGCGCTGGGCGTTGCCAGCATCGTGATCAATAACGCAGGGATCTCGCGCGAGGCGTTTGCGCTGACCGTTGAGCAGGAAGACTACAACGCCGTGATTGACACGAATTTGAACGGTGTTTTTTGGGTTGCGCAAGCGACCGCGCGGCGTATGGTGGAAACCCAGACGAAAGGTAGTATCGTAAATATTGCCTCGATTCTCGGTCGACGCGTGCAGATGATGTTAACCGCCTATTCTGCGGCTAAGGCAGGCGTGATTCGAATGACGGAATCGCTGGCGCTCGAATGGGTGCGCCATGGCATTCGCGTCAACGCGATTGCGCCGGGTTTCTTTGTCACCGACATCAACCGCGAGTTCTTCGAGACAGCTCATGCTGAAACACTGCTCAAACGCATTCCAATGCGACGGCCTGGCGAACGGGCTGAGTTAGATGGCGCGCTATTGTTGCTCGCCAGCGACGCCGGTAGTTTTATGACCGGCAGTACGATCAGCGTTGACGGCGGTCACACGGTTAATCCGCTGTAGGCGATTGACGGTCAGCGATTGACGATCAACGACTGATAAGTTGCAGTGGCAATCCGTCTTTTGGCTTCGGAATAGGTAGCGGCTGCATCGCGAGTTCGTAGCCGTGCGGCAAGCGCGCGTCGAAGCGCTGCAGAAATTCACGCAGCACGACTTTCGCGAGGATCTCGGCGAATCGCATGCCGATGCATTTGTGCGCGCCGCCACCGTATGGCACGAACGCGAACGGGTGACGTTTGTGCTCGGCGCGTTCCGCGCTGAAGCGTTCAGGGTCGAACCGTAGAGGCTCGCTCCACACAGAAGGGTCGTAATGTGCGCTATCCGGGGAAATCGCAATCTGCGTGTTGGCAGGTATGTCATGCCCGGCAAACTGAAAGCTGCGTTGTGCACGTCTGGGTATCAGCGGTACAGGTCCCCACATACGCAGCGCTTCATTAAACAACCAACCGGTTTGCTCAAGCTTGTCCAGGTCGTCGAACGTGAGTGGTCCGTCGCCTAAGCTGGCGTGTTCTTCGCGCAGGCGCTCCTGCCACTGCGTGTTTGCGGCGAGTCCGTGCAACGCCGTTGTCAGTGAGCTGGTTACTGTATCGTGCGCCGCCATCAACAGGAAGATCATATGATTCACGATATCGTCGTCGCTGAACGACGCGCCGGTGTCGGTTGTTGCCTGACACAACAGCGTGAACATGTCCTGCGAGGTGCTGCTCTTGCGCGCGTCGATGCGAGTGCGGAAAAACGTGTCCAGTAATGCTCGACCCTTCAGTCCGCGGTGGTAGGCGAGCCCGGGTATCGACACCCGGATGGGTGCCAGGCTCGCCGCTACGGTGTCGACGAATGCGGTGTTTAACGCGTCCGCGTCGTCATCGAGATCGATGCCGAGAAAAGCAACGGCGGCGTTGTCGAGCGTCAGTTGTTTTATAGCAGGGTAACCACGAAAGTCTGGCTGTTGTGCCCAGCGCGCCATCGTCTCACGACACACGTCATGCATGCTGACGAGATAGTGTTCGAGTGCATCGCGTTTGAACGGCGCTTGCATCATCCGTCTGTGCAACCGGTGCTCGTCGAAATCCAGCAACATCAAGCCACGGCGGAACAGCCTACCGATCGTCAAATCCCAGCCTTGTGCACTGGAGAAATTGTGGTCTTTGTCCTGCATGACGTACTGAAGTCCGTCAACCCCGGTCAAGTTGACCGTCCATTGGCCCAACGCGCGCGAACGGAACACCGGGCCATACTCGCGCTGCATCCTAGAGCGCAGTCCGCGCGGATCGCGCAGCAACTCGGGCAAAAGACCAAGCACCGGCAGGCCGCCTTCACCGGGAATATGCATGACGTCGGAGGTCGCCCGACGGTCTGTTGCCTGCTTCTCTGCTGTTTCGCTTGCCATAGCGGTTGTCCAATTGTGTCCCCAGAGCGTACTGTACGCCCACTTGCTTGTTGACAACAAGTATTTTTCACGGCATGGTAGCGGTCTAGATTGGGCAGCATCGGGCGGGGGCGCGCGTGGCAACACCAACCAAAGCGACATCCGTCGCACATCCTGAGTCAAAAACACAGGCCGAGCGTACTGCAGCCTCAGATCGGGCAATGATCGACGCTGCCGTCCAGCTTATTCTGGAACACGGTATCGAGGGCACGACGCTTTCTGCCATCGGTGAGCATGCCGGTTACAGTCGTGGATTGGCGACGTACCGGTTTGGCTCGAAAGCTGGGCTGTTTGAAGAGGTCTCCAATACGATTCACCGGCGCTGGGTCGGTTATCTGAACAAGGCCGTAGGCGCGCAAACAGGCGCCGACGCACTCAAGGCGGCGGCGGACGCTTACTATCGGTTTGTGACAGACGCGCCCGAAGACATTCGCGTGCTGCATATTCTCTACTATGGTGGTGCTCAGCCTAACGGCGAATTACGCGGGTTCGCCAAACAGGCGATTTCACGACAGATCGCTGATGCCGAACGCTGGATCAACGAGGGCATTGCTGATGGATCGGTACGCGACGATATCTCCCCGCGTACGGCTGCGACACAGTATGTCGCACATATCGCTGGCATTACCTATATTTGGTTGCTGAATCCCCAGCGACTCGATTTCTCGGATATTCATCGTGAGTTTATCCGAACCCTGACAGAGCAATTGGCACCGTAAGTGCCAAAGACAACATTTCACTAAAGGAATTTTTCACATGGCTGATGCTTATATTTTCGATGCAGTTCGTACGCCCCGGGGACGCGGCAAAGCGAGCGGCTCACTTCATCAGGTGACACCGATTGAGCTCACCCGCCAAATGTTAACGGCGCTGCGTGACAGGAACGAACTGGATACCAGTTATCTCGATGATGTCGTGCTCGGTTGTGTATCTCCGGTTGGTGAGCAAGGTGCGAATATCGCGCGCGCGGCAGTATTGACAGCGCAATACGCGCAGAATGTTCCTGGCAAGCAGCTAAACCGTTTTTGCGCGTCCGGCCTCGAAGCCGTCAACACCGCGGCTGCGCAAGTCATGTCCGGGCAATCGGATCTTGCGATTGGCGGTGGCGTTGAGTGTATGTCGCGGGTGCCCATGGGTTCAGATTCAGGCGCGATGGCTGCCGATCCACGTGTTGCCTATGACACCTATTTTGCGCCGCAAGGTATTGGCGCTGATTTGATCGCGTCGAAATGGGGTTTTTCGCGCACTGATGTCGACAATTATGCCGCGACGAGTCAGGCGCGCGCCGCGCATGCGTGGGATTCTGGCTATTTCGACAACTCGGTGATTCCGGTCAAAGATATGCTAGGCATGACGCTGCTTGATCGCGACGAGCACATGCGACCTGGCACGACAGCAGAGGACTTAGGCCAGCTGAATCCTGCCTTCGTGATTCCTGGCGAGCAGGCTGGTTTCGATGCGGTTGCTTTGCAACGCTATCCAGAGGTAGAGGCAATCAATCACGTCCACACGGGTGGTAATTCAAGCGGCATCGTCGACGGCGCAGCCGGTGTATTGGTCGGCAGCAAAGAGATTGGCGATGCGCTCGGCCTGACACCACGTGCACGCATCAAGGGTTTCGCATCCATCGGCACTGAGCCGACGATCATGCTGACAGGGCCGGCGCCGTCCGCCGAGAAAGTGCTTAAGCGCACGGGTATGAGCACATCAGACATTGATCTTTTTGAGTTGAACGAAGCGTTCGCGTCAGTGGTCTTGCTGTTCATGCACAAACTCGACATTGATCACGACCGGATCAACGTTAATGGTGGGGCGATCGCAATGGGGCACCCGTTGGGCGCCACTGGCGCAATGATTTTGGGCACTGTGCTGGATGAGCTCGAGCGACGTGATCAGAGTACCGCTTTGATCAATTTGTGCATCGGCGGCGGCATGGGCACAGCAACAATTATTGAACGCGTGTAACGCGCTGCGACACGCGAATAAGGAATTTGTAATGGATACGATAAGTTTTGACGTAGACAAGGATGGCATCGCGTTACTAACGATTGATGTCAAAGAGCGTTCGATGAACGTGCTCACCCCTGAGTTCATTGCCGACTTGACGACGGCGATTGAGCGCGTCGCAGATGACGATGCGATCAAGGGCGCCGTGCTGACCTCTGCCAAAAGTGCGTTTGTCGCCGGTGCAGACTTGATGGATTTAGTGAATGCTTATGATGACGGGCGTAGCGCTGAAGAGAAGTACAAAGGTGCGCGGAGTTTTCAGTCTGTACTGCGTCGCCTTGAAACCTGTGGCAAAGCCTTCGCCGTCGCGATCAACGGCACAGCGCTGGGTGGCGGTTTAGAGATTTGTCTCGCTTGTCATTACAGAGTGGCCGCCGATAACCCGGCGACGAAATTGGGACTGCCGGAGGTCACGGTGGGTTTGTTGCCAGGTGGTGGCGGCACGCAGCGATTGCCGCGATTGATCGGACAGCAGGCTGCATTGCAGCTCATGACTCAAGGAACGCATGTGTCGGTTGCCAAAGCACTGGAGCATGGTTTTATTGACGCCGTGGTGCCGGCAGACGATTGCGTTGCTGCGGCTAAGCGCTGGCTTGTTGAGCACGCGGATCCGGTTCAGCCATGGGACAAGAAAGGCTTCAAAGTGCCCGGTGGCGCGGGCTTGATGCACGCAGGTTCGGTACAAACCCTAATGGTAGGCTCTGCGCTTATCGCAAAAGAGACAAATCACAATTATCCTGCGCCGATTGCCATCATGTCGTCGGTCTACGAGGGCAGTGTTGTGCCGATCGACACCGGTCTCGACATCGAATCAAAATACTTCACCTCGCTGCTGTTAGACCCGGTGTCGCGAAACATGATTCGCACGCTGTTCATCAACAAAGGCGCCGCCGATAAGCTCGTGCGACGCCCGCGTGACATCGAGAAAACCACTGTCAAGAAATTGGGCGTTCTGGGTGCGGGCATGATGGGTGCGGGTATCGCGTACGTATCATCGCGCGCAAAAATGCAGGTGGTGCTGCTCGATCGTGACCGCGATGCAGCGGAGAAAGGCAAGGACTACTCGCGCGCGTTGCTGCAAAAACAAATCGATCGCAAGCGGACTACCGCGGAGAAAGCAGAACTGATTCTTGAGCGTATTCATACGACTGATGACTACGCCGACCTTGAGGGTTGTGATCTCATCATTGAAGCGGTGTTCGAGGACAAAGGTATCAAGGCGGACGTCACCGCCAAGACTGAGGCGGTCATACCGACGACGTCGATTTTCGCATCGAACACGTCAACACTACCGATCACGGGTCTCGCCGAAGCATCGCAGCGCCCCGGGCAATTCATCGGCATTCACTTTTTCTCGCCTGTCGACAAAATGCCGCTCGTGGAAGTTATTGTTGGCGAAAAAACAGAGGATCGTGCGATTGCCGTCTCGCTGGACTACATTCAGCAAATCCGCAAGACACCGATTGTCGTGAACGACAGTCGGGGTTTCTACACGTCGCGTGTGTTTAGTACCTACACGAACGAAGGTATCACCATGCTGAGCGAAGGTATCAACCCGGCGTTGATCGAAAACGTTGCCAAGCAGGCCGGTATGGCGGTAGGTCCGCTTGCGGTGACCGACGAAGTTACTCAGGAATTAGGTTATCACGTGGCGAAGGCGACAAAGGCTGCGTTGGGCGATGACTTCAAACCGATGACAGGTATGGCGGTCACGACCAAGTTTGTTGAGGAACTCGATCGTCGTGGCAAGCGTTTTGGCAAAGGTTTCTACGAATACCCGGAGAACGGTAAGAAGTATTTGTGGCCGGGTCTGTCGGAGGTATATCCGCTTGCGCAAACTCAACCTAGTGCAGAAGAGGTCAGGAAGCGGTTGCTCTACGTGCAGGCATTGGACACGGTTCGATGCCTGGATGAACAGGTAATCACGCACCCGGCGGACGGTGACATAGGCGCGATTCTCGGTTGGGGTTTCCCGCCGTATACGGGTGGCACCCTGTCGTTGATTGAGACGGTCGGTATCTCTGAGTTTGTAGCCGAGTGCGATCGTATGGCGGAAAGTTACGGTGAGCGCTTCAGTGTTCCGGACAGCCTTCGTAAGCGTGCCGCATCAGGGCAGGGCTTCTACGACGACGAGTCAAGCAGCGCGCGCAGCGCTGCGTAAGGAGGCAACGTGTCCCATTACGAGACGATAGCGTATTCGCACGATCAATCAGTCGCTGTCATTGCGATTGATCGCCCCGATTCGATGAACGCGTTCAATAAAACGTTGCGACTTGAATTGACTGATGCGTTGTCTGACGCATCGAACGATAGCGCGATTCGCGCAGTCATCCTGACAGGCAATGGCAAGGCGTTCTCCGCGGGCGCTGATCTCACGGCAGGTTTCCCAGAGAAAATGACCATCGATGCGCAGTTGCAGCGAGAGTATCGTCCGGCCTTCAATGAGATTATTCGGATGCCCAAGCCGCTGATCGCTGCCATCAATGGTGCGGCTGCGGGTATCGGCATGTCGTTCGCGTTGGTCGCCGATTTAGCCGTGATGAGTGATCAAGCGTTCATGTTGTCGCCATTCTCGACCATCTCATTGGTGCCGGATGGCGGTGCTAGCTGGCTGTTGCAAAAGCAGCTTGGCTATAAACGCGCATACCAACTGGCGGTCGAAGCCGAGCGGATTGATGCTGCACGGTGTCTCGAGTGGGGCTTGGTGAATCGTGTAGTGCCGCATGATGAGGTGTTGAGCAACGCGATCGCCTGGGGGCACACGCTGAGCGCCAGGGCACCGCGTGCTTTGAAGGCCACGAAGATTGCGATGCGGCATGCTGAAGGTAACGATTGGGCATCAACATTTGATATAGAGGCGTCTTTGCAAAACGACTTAGTCGGTTCGCCCGACAACGTCGAAGGGGTCCAGGCATTTTTCGACAAAAGAACACCCAATTTCAAAGGCTGATGCACTGAGCATTTTTCTGGAGTAAGTCACATGGAACGAAACTGTTTTAACGAAGACCATGACATGTTCCGCGATGCGGTTCGCGCGTTCATGGTGAATGAAATTGCACCTCATACTGAAAGCTGGCGAGACGCAGGCATCGTTGATCGCGAGGCCTTTCGCAAAGCCGGTGAACAAGGCTTGCTATTGATGTGGGCTGACGAGAAATATGGTGGTGCGGGCGTATCGGATTTCCGTTACGAGCAGATCGTCATTGAAGAGTTGACCAAGCACGGTGATCCGGGCTTTTTCATGACGCTGCACTCAAGATTGGTCGCACCTTATATCGGCGAGCTCGGTAGCGATGAGCAAAAGTCGCGCTGGTTACCAGGCTGTATTTCCGGCGAGCAGATTCTTGCCATTGCGATGACAGAGCCAGGCGCTGGCAGCGATGTTGCCGGAATGAAAACCAATGCGGTGGATAAAGGCGATCATTGGTTGCTGAACGGCTCCAAGACCTACATCTCGAACGGTATCAATGCCGATCTTGTGATTGTCGCGGCGAGAACTGTGCCAGAGTCGAGCCATGGATTAGGTTTGTTTGTCATAGAACGTGGTATGGACGGTTTCGAGCGCGGACGTAACCTGAAGAAAATGGGTTTGGCAGCGCAAGATACTGCTGAGCTGTTTTTCAACGACGTGAAGGTCCCGAAAGAAAACGTTCTGGGTGACCCTACGCGTGGCTTTTACAATCTGATGCAGTTTCTTGCTGAGGAGCGCTTGCTTGGCGCCGCCGGTTACATTGCGGCGTGCCAACATGCATTTGATATCACGATGGCGTTCATCAGCGAACGTAAGGCCTTCGGGCAACGCGTCGCTGACTTTCAAAACACACGTTTCAAAATGGCAGATATGCGTACGGAGATTGACATTGCGCAAGTCTATTTGGATCGCTGTGTCGAAGAACACAACGCAGGAAAACTGAGCGCCGACATGGCCGCGCGCATTAAATTATACGGTAGTGAACTAGAAGCGCGTGTGATGGATACCTGTGTGCAACTGCATGGTGGTGCGGGTTACATGGATGAGTACAAGATTTCGCGAATGTTCACCGATGCACGCGTGTCACGAATCTATGCGGGTAGTTCGGAAATCATGCGTGAGATTATCGCGCGTTCCATTGGTCTTGATCCGCGTCAAAAGACGCCGAAAGCAGTGACAAAGAACAGAGCGGACGCCGCTTAGCCCATCGTCTATCGGGTGCCGTCAACGCAGATTGGCGGCGCCCGAGCTAACGCAATAAAGAACCGGGCCGTCGTTATTTGCCGCGTTACGCTCACACTGCCATTGTGACGTTCGTAACAGTCCGGCAGTCCACTGCTCGATCATGTCGAATTCGATGCGTCCCGCCGGATGACCTCGGTATGCCATGATGCACAAAAGGCCGCTTTCGCCGATCAGCGATAGCGATTGATCCAACGCGTTCTGTGTGCTGATTGTTGTGGTAGTGACGCTTTTGTCGCTGCCTGGCAAATACCCAAGGTTAAACACAACGGCCTTGACTGAACTCACGCCTGCGCGCGCAAGCGTCGTGATCAATGTGTCGTGGCTTTGGTGAAGTAACGTAACGCGCTCCTGGAATTGCGCCGTGGCGACACGCCGCGCAGTAGCATCGATCGCTTGTTGTTGAATATCGAACCCAAAGACATGACCTGACGGGCCAACTAATGCTGCGAGAGTCACGGTGTCGTGACCATTGCCGACTGTCGCGTCAACAACCACATCGCCAACGCTGACATGCTGTTCCAAAGCCCTATGTGCGCGCTGGGTTAATCGCATACTAGGCAGCGCCGCGCGTCCGCCAGGCGTAGCGGCGAGGTATCGGCGTATCTCCGAACAGCTGGCCGGCGACGCATCGCGCCACAAAGGGTGCTAACAGTGCACCTTTTGACCCAAGGCCGTTCAAGACATGGAGGCGATCGTGTTGACGGGCGGCGCCTGCCACTGGACGCCGGCCCGCTACGATCGGGCGTACGCCTGCAAACTGTTCGACGACGCGTAAGGACGCCGGCACAAGCTGCGTTGCCTTTTTAAGCAGTATGTCCTTGGCCTCGGCAGTCGTCTTGTTGTCCAGCACATCCCAGGAGTACGTTGCGCCAAGCAGGTAGGAACGCTCGTCGAGTGGTGATAGCCAGATGCCGTTGCCGTGCAATCGGTAGGCTGGCATCGGTTGTGCCGCTGTGACGCGCAGTACCTCGCCTTTAGCGCATCGCCACGTTAGGCCAGCGAACAGCGTGCTGTCGCGTTCTGCAGCGCCGCGGCAAAAAACGACATGGCGCGCGCGCAGCCCCAATCGTGGTAGGTCAACATACTGTTTCGACGGGGCGAGATCGTCGTCGTCAACATGTTCAGTAATGAAACTGCCTTGTGCTTCAAAGGCTGACCGGGAGGTTGCAAGGTAACGGCGAACATCCAGTCGGTATGCGCAGCGCAACGTGATCTGATCATTAACGTCAGTGGTATCAGTGTAGGGGATCCCTAAAGCACCCTGTTGTGCCCATGCATTGCGTTCTTTTGCGGAGCTTAGTTGGCGCCGTACGTCTTGCGCTTCGAGAAATTGTGAATTGACGCTCGCCTCGACGGCACGGTAATGCTCGCACGCGCTCGCTAACAAGCGCGCGTAATCGGGCTCTGCGCGCAGCGCTTTGCCCGTGACTGGCGTTATCAGACCAGCGGCCGCTTGCGACGCGCCAGGCGCGCCGTCGCCAACAAGCATGACAGCGTAACCGCTGCGTTTCAGATGCCAAGCGAGCGTAGTCCCTGCGAGACCGCCGCCAACGACGATGACATCGAGCAAAGCGTCGTGCGCTCCCAACGTTAGTCTTCCGCGCGCGGTCTGCTGCGCATACGCTTTGCGCCAGAGCGGCGTCGTTTTTGTTCAAGACGCCGGCGTTTTGAGGCAGCGCTCGGTCGCGTCGGTTTGCGTTTCTTGGGTGCAACACTGGCGGCTCGAATGATGTGAGCAAGCCGTGCAAGTGCGTCGCTGCGATTGCGAAACTGCGAGCGGGATTGTTGCGCTTTAAGGATCAGAATGCCGCTGGCGGTCACGCGCTGATCGGATGCCGAAAGCAACCGCTGACGGACCGCAAACGGTAGTCTTGAATGAGCGATGTCAAAACGTAGTTCAACCGCGCTCGAGGTTTTGTTGACATGCTGGCCACCGGCCCCTTGCGAGCGAATCGCCTGCCATTGGACGTCACTGTCGTGGACCGCAATGCCAGGTGCGATGTCGAGAATAATCGTCACGTGCCACGCTCAGGCAGACTGATACCAGAGCACGCCATCGCTGTCGGTCGCGACCAACATTTGACCCCGTGCGACTAGGTAATTCAGATGCGCGATCGCCTCTCCCGTTGCCATGATTAGGTTGCCGGGAGTGATCTTGCTTTTGAACAAAGCCGGGAACGTATCAATGGTTCGCTGTGGCGTCTGGCAGAGCGTCTTTAGTTTTTCAAGTCCCGTTTCGTGCTCGTCGATCAGCGCGTTCAGGCGCATATGTGCAGCACGGAATGGTTTGCCGTGCGAAGGTAGTACCAACGTGTCCTCGGCAATGGAATCGAGTAACAGGCGGCAACTGTCCAACCAAAACCCGAGCGGATCCGCGTTAGGTTCGGTAGGCCAGACACTGACGTTAGACGAGATTGTGGGTAACAACTGATCGCCGGCGATAAGCAGCTTGTCCTTCGCGCAGTACAACGACGCATGCTCGGGACAGTGACCACTGGTCGTGATGACTTGCCACTCGCGGCTGCCGATTTCGAGAATCTGGCCATGCTGCAATCGTTCGAATGCATCTGGCATCTGATAGACCGCTTTACCAAAACCGCCAAACATCTCGCGGTAACGGTCGAGTGCGTCCGTATCGAAACCTGCTGCTTGATAAAATTGCTGACCGGCGAGGGGTGCTTCTTTGCCGGTGTCCGCAACAAGCACGCGGCACATCAGATATTCCCCACGCGTCATGTACAGGGGCACATCATGTTTTTCGCAGAGCCAACCGGCGCACCCGACGTGATCCGGATGCATGTGAGTGACAACGACCCGACTCACGTCGCGTTCGTTGAGTTGCGTCTCCCAGAGAGCTTTCGTGTCTTTCGAGTTAAGGCCGCTATCGACAATGCAGACGGTGCCGTCGTCTTCGCTCAGTAGCCATAAGTTGATGTGACCGAGCAGGAACGGCAGGGGCATACGAAGCCACTCGACCCCAGGCGCGAGTGTTGTTGTCTCGCCATGCTCCGGGATCGCAGCGTCTGCATAGTGTAATAAAGATTGGTCGATCGGCATATTGGAGGGTGCTTTTAGGTCAAATAGAGCATCAGGCGTTCAACCGCGCTTGCAGTCGATAATGTTTGCACTCCATTATACCGGCATGGGACATCGTTAGGGGGGAGGACTCATGCATCCTAGTCATCATGCAGCCAGCAAGCCGGATCATCCGGCACTCGTTTTCACCGGCAGCGGTGTTGTGCGCACGTACGCACAGCTCGAGCGACGGTCGAATCAAATTGCGCAAGTCATGAATGAGTTCAAGACCATGACCGAGGCGAACATGATTGTAAAAGGCGATATTCAATACCTTCCTGCGGACGCCCACGGCGATGGCATTGTGTTCAAGGCCGCAGCTTGCCAC
>JBCBZK010000014.1:0-40748 GCA_039815365.1 Pseudomonadota bacterium
ACTGAAAGACGTAACAGCCTCTTTGCTGCATGAAATCGCCGAACCGTTTGATGTGCAGGGCAACGAAGTCTTCATGACGGCGAGCGTCGGTATCGCGACCTACCCTCAAGATGCCGATAACGTTATCGACTTGCTACGCAACGCCGATGCCGCTCTGTACGCGGCCAAGAAATCCGGCGGTAATCGTATGACGTTTTACGACACCCGTATGAACGACGATGCCGTTGAGCGCCTGATGTTGAAGAGCCGTTTGCGTCGCAGCTTCGAGCGCGATGAGCTGTTGCTGCAATACCAACCGAAGTACGAACTCTCCACCGGACGCATTGTTGGTGCCGAAGCGTTAGTACGTTGGGAAATGCCCGGCATGGGGCGCATCCAACCGAATGACTTTATTCCACTCGCGGAAGAGACGGGACTCATCATTCAAATCGGCGAGTGGGTGATTGAACGCGTTTGCGAAGATATCTCCGGGTGGCACCGTGACATCGGCGACCCAGGTCGTATCGCGATTAATCTATCGCTGAAGCAACTACGCAAGCGCAATTTCTTTGACAGCGTGAATCGCATTTTCTCGCACCATGCCATCAAGCCTTCAGATATCGAGTTCGAGATCACCGAAACCACGCTGATGGAAGATATTCCGCGCACGATTGCCATTCTCGAAAAACTGCAGGCCTATGGCTTGCAACTGGCGATCGATGATTTCGGCACGGGTTATTCGTCTCTCAGTGCGTTGCAAAAATTCCCGATCAAAACGCTCAAGATCGATCGATCGTTTGTGCGCAATGCGGCTGATGACGACAACGACGCAGCGATTATCTCGGCGATTGTCGACATGAGCAGACGATTGCGACTGGAAGTGGTGGCGGAAGGCGTTGAGACCGAAGCGCAGCTCGCGTTCCTGCGCAAATTGCGTTGCGACTTTGGCCAGGGCATGTTGTTTGGCGAACCGATGGACGCCGTCGAATTCGCCAAGCGCCTGATGGCGCAGCAAGACGGCACCGACCAGAACAAGGCCTTGTTCGCCTGACCGCGATTGCACTTAATTGGTGCAACACATCGGCCTCACCTTACTCTATTATCACGACACTTGAATCAAATGCTGGTATCGGTTGTCTACAACGTAGCGAATCCGAACATGCGAAGGGGAGCATTACCTATGAAACATCACACTATTATAAGCATCGCTGCTGGGCTTCTCGTTGCCGGTGGTGCGAACGCCGCGTGCGAATACCCGAGCCGCGTTGACATCCCGAATGGCAGTCAGGCGAGCAAGGAAGAAATGATGGCCGGCCAGAAAGCGGTCAAGAGCTACATGGCTTCGATGAATGAATACCTGGACTGTATTGAAATCGAAACAGAGGCGGCCAAGTCTGCAGACGAAGATGCTGCGGTGACCGCGGAGCGCGATGCACTTCTGGCCAAACGCTACAACGCTGCCGTTGATGAAATGGAAACGCTTGCTGAGTCTTTTAACGTGGAAGTGCGCGAGTACAAAGCGCAGGGACAATAGCCGCGAGAAAGGTGGGCTGATCTGGTACCGGGGGGCGGACACCAGACCAGCCCGAGATATTGCCGTCGCTAGAGCGTTCGCCAGCGACGGCAACAAACGCGGTTACTTAGCAGGCGTATTCGCCGCCAAGCGCTGACGCAGCGCACTCAGGTGCTCAAGGTTCAGCTCAGCATTCTCAATCGATGCGCTGATTTTGGCTGCACGCTCGAAGTCACGCTCAGCGCCATCAAGGTCGCCTGATACGGCGCGTAAGACACCTCGATTGGAGAGCGCGACAGCGTGGAATCGTTTGGCTTGTGCACCACCATCGAGAGAGCGACGGTGTGCGCGGCTGTAGCGCAAGGCGCGGCTGCACTGGCGCTCTGCGTCGTCGATCTGACCGCCCAGCGTCAAGCTGACGCACAGGTTGGTCGCTTTAGAGAAACCGTCACCGATCAGGCGTGCATTGCCCATCAGGTTAGTGACCGCTGCTGCGTAGTCGCCAGCCAGGATCTCATCGCCGGCAGCTTCATTTTCAACAGCTGACATGACGAAGGCGCTTTCGGCTGCCTGAACGTTGTGACCCATGCCGATCAGGACGATTAGCATCGCTGCCGCCGCGGGTTTGGAAAATAAGTTGTGAAGTCGTTTCATTGTAGTGCTCCGTGTTGGGTGTTGTTCCCGGGATGATCCCCGTCATCACCTGACACCCCGAACACTACGTTTCGTGCTGCAACGCAACAAACGACATAATTTCCCTATGGTGATGAGAAAATGTCATGCCGCAGACGCGAATGTTTGTAACACCCAGTCGTGTAGCAGCCGCACTTGATCCACATTACCGCTATTGGCGTCGTAAACCAGATAGTAAAAATCCTCTGTTACCAACGACTTACCCGGCAATCGAACGATCGCACCAGACTCAAACCAGGCATCCGCCAGCGGGATCGGCACTAAGGCCACGCCAAGCCCTCGCTCGGCCGCACGCACCACGGCAATCATTGAATCAAGCTTGACCAGGCGCTGATTCGGCGGCATCGACAGGCCGCGCGCCTCGTACCACAGACGCCACGCATCCTCGCGCGTGTTGTGGACGATCAAGGGGATATCGCTGCCGTAGGTCTCCTCGTCGCTGATGTAAGCCTCACGAAATTCAGCAGTACACGCCGGCACCAATCGCAAGGGAAACAGCGGCGTCGCGGACAAGCCGGTAGGTACTTGGCGGAACAAGCGGATTGATGCATCGGCATCGCCAGGATGATGTTCGAGGGACTCATCGCTGGTGTTTACGGACAAATCGATATCGGGGTGCTCGTGCGTAAACCCGGCCAATCGCGGAATGAACAGCTCGCTGGCAAAGAAAGGCTGCACCGACAAGCTCAGCGTGACTCGGTCGCGGCGCGTTTGAATGCGCATGGCGGCACCGTCGATCTCGCGCATCGGGCGGTCGATTTCCTGAAACAGCAGCTCGCCGTCGGGTGTCAGAGCGAGCGTGGCGTTGACGCGCTCAAACAGAGACACGCCTAATTCTTCCTCCAATCGCTTGATTTGGTGGCTGACCGCAGATGGCGTGACGAAAAGCTGTTCGGCCGCCCGCCGGTAGCTCAGCGCGCGTGCTGCCGTGCAGAACGTGCGCAAGCCTCTCAGCGACAGCTGCCGTGTGTTTCCTTTCATGGTTGCAATCGTCCTGATACCTCAAATGTTGCACTGCACAAACCGTACCAAGCTTATGTGACAACTAAAAGGCAGGACAAGTGCCATTGCATCAGTAATTTCGGCAGCATGCCCGGCGGAAAAGCTCGAAAGATGCACCAACAGCGGTGATCAGCGCCGCGAAGACGCACCAAATCGGCTGTCAGAAGTGCCCCGGTCAGCGACGAATATGCCGATGGAACGCCAAAACGCCGCAAAAACCGGTACGCGGCACGCGCACCGATACTTTTCCGGCATTCCATTCGCCGATCCGCGATAATTTAAGGCACCACTACTGCCCCCAAAAGGGCTCATCGGTCGTGCTCGCCCTTTCGAAAAGAACCGCTCAAGGCAATCATCAGATGGACACACTGCAGCAATTTTTCGACAGCATATTTACCTATCGGGACACGATCGCCATTCTGGCGCTAATCGTGACCATCATTGTCTTCATTGTTCAACAACGACAAGGTAACCGCATTGAGAAACAGGAGAACTACCTGACGCTGGAGCTTGCGTCGAATGACCTGTTCAAGTTCGAAGGGGAGCACGCAAAAGCCATCGGTCCCTTTCAGGAGGAGACGTTACCCACGCCAACGCATATCGAGGCACATCAGGGTTTGGTTGACGCGTTTTACTTCATGACGCTGAACCTGTTCGAGGCATCCGTGCGTTTTCGTAAGAACCTGACAATTGAGAAAACAGTGTTTGGTAGCTGGGTCGTTTGGTATTACGACACGTTGTGTTCGGCGTACTTTCGCCAGCAGTGGCCATCACTGCGAGAGAACTACACACGCGAACTTAAAGACATTTTCGATTTGCCAGTTGCACAGTTTCATAACGGTGCTAGAGAGAGCGAGCGCAAAGTTGCGTTCTTTGATCATGTCGCCGAGATTTTGAATTGCCCGATTATTCGTGATTGGCTAGACGATGTTGATGTCGGACAAACCAACCAGGCGAACGCGAGCACGCTTGAAGAGGTCCCGTATCACAGCACGTGGGACACCATTACGCCGAACTTAGCGAAACAGCTCAGCACGTTTTTTGTGGCCAATATTCACGACCACACGGACTACATCAGTCATAGCGAATACTTCGAAGGCTTGAGCCCGGATGCAGCGCAGTGGGCAGACAATCTCGAAGAGCGAATCGCCAAGGGCATGTTAGACGCGCGCACCGATCTGCCATTAGAAGCGCTTGTGATCAAAACCGATGAGAACGATATCAGCGCAGTGGCACTCGTGGATTGGGATACGAACGGCACGGAGCGCTACGCGGTGATTGAAGATATGACTGTTGCCAAAAACGCGCGTCGGCAAGGGTTGGGACAACGTTTAATTGATGAAGCAACGCAACGCTCGAAAGAGCGCGGTGCAAAACGGATTGTGCTGGAGTCTGGCGCACGCAATGCCGGTGCACATGCGTTGTTTGCCGAGAATGGTTTTGATGTGTTGTCTAAGGTGTTTGTTAAGCGTTTGTAACTCAACGCGGATGCGATGCATTGCTTGCATACATTCACTCGCGCCCTCCTTCATCATTTGCGATGATCAGTTTGCAATTAACACAGTTGATGCCACGCTCCAATGGGACACGCCATGATGCAACACCTACGTCGCCTTTTCGTCTTGTCGATCATCGTCGCCACGCTGGGCTGCTCAGCAGATGAGAATGATGCGCCGCCTGCCTCGTCGCCGGACCTGATATTGATCAACGCGCATGTCTACACGCTGCGTTGGAGTGAACCTGCGATGGACGGCACGATCTCACCGGATGCACCGATGGATAGCGATGGCTGGCAACCTGATGCGAGCGCTGTGGTGATTGACGAGGGCGTGATCCAATTCGTTGGAACAAGCGAAGATGCGTTGGCGATGAAGGGCGACGACACACGCGTCGTCGATCTTGACGGCGCGACGTTGCTGCCCGGCTTGGTTGATTCACATACGCACGTCTTTGGTCTGGGCGCGTTACTGGACGAAGTGAACCTGATCGACGTTCCGAATGAAGCGATGGCGGTCGCGTTAGTCAAAGAGCGCGCCAAGACAACGCCGAAGGGGCAGTGGATCGTCGGCCGCGGGTGGGATGAAGGCGCCTGGGCAGATCGTTATCCCGATAAAAAATTGCTGACAGAAGCAGTCCCGGATCATCCGGTATTGATGGGCAGTCGCCATGGCTTTGCCGCATGGGGTAACCAGATGGCGCTGGATGTTGCTGGTATCACTGCCGATTCAACGGTGCCCGTAGGTGGCGAAATGCACCTGGACGAGCGCGGCGAGCCTAATGGATTGTTCCTGAATCGCGGCGTCACGATGCTACGCGATGCCCTACCAGCATCGTCGCAAGAGACGCTAACCCGACAGGTCTTGCTCGGCCTGAACCAAATGGCCAAAGATGGCTACACCGCTGTGCATGACGCGGGTCTCGATTCGGCACAGATGCAAGCGCTGGAAACGTTAGAGGCAGAGGATCGTTTGCCGATTCGCGTGCAAGCGATGCTGTCGTTGCGCGACGAGCCATTGATCGAGAAGTGGTTGGAGAGAGGCCCCGATACAGATACTGACAGTATGCTCACGACGAGAACGGTTAAGGCTTACTATGACGGCGCGTTGGGCTCGCGCGGCGCGCGGTTGCTCGCCGACTACTCTGACCAACCGGGGCATCGTGGTGTCAGCGGTGGTGACTATGGATTCAACGAGGCGTTAAACACCAAAGCGATGCGCGCCGGTTTTCAGATCGCGATCCACGCGATCGGCGATGCGGGCAACCGCGAAGCCATCGATATTCTTGAGTCAGTGTTCCGCGAGTACCCGGAGACCATTGCCAATCGTCATCGCATTGAACATGCACAAGTGCTCGCCGCCGAGGATATCCCGCGGCTGAAACAATATGACATGATCGCCTCGATGGAGCCGCCGCATGCGATGGAGGATAAAGCCTGGGCGGAAGACCGCTTGGGGCCGGACCGGATTCGCGGTGCGTACGCATGGCGCACACTGCGCGAGGCTGGCGCGCGACTGACGTTCAACTCAGACAACCCGGGCTCCAGCCACAGTATTTTTTACGGTTTGCATTCGGCGATCACACGTCAGGATCCTAACCGACTTCCCGAAGGCGGATGGTATCCCGAGCAACGTGTCACGATTGATGAGGCCGTACGTGCGTACACGTCGTGGTCTGCATACGCGAGTTTTAGTGAAGCTGATGTTGGCACTATTGAAGTTGGCAACCGTGCGGACTTAACCGCGATGGATATTGATCCGTTTCAACTAGCGACTGATACGCCGGAAGACATTCTTGGCGGTGGGATCGTGATGACTGTTGTTGATGGGGCGATCGTTTACGCGCAGTAAAGCAACTGCGCTGATTAACGAGCCGGAGCGATCTGCATTCTCGTCAGAAACGGCTGCCTATCGCTCACTCTCAAATGGCATTAGGCATGTAGGCTGCTAGGTACAAAATCGCAGCGAGACTCGACAAATTACAAAAGGCAAATAGTCCGAGCAACAGGAACATCGCCATGTTGTTGGAAATATTGTGCGTGTGTTTTAGGTCGTGGGATAACGCCCTGACTAGTGACTCATCTCTTTCAGCAATATGGTCTGTTCTATTTAGACACCAAGACGGAAACCGAAAATCGTTTTACACGAAGCCAGGTGAAAGGCTAAGAACCTCGACAGAATCAGACAGGGAGTCCTGAAGCTTAGAGGTTCACCGGTCGCCTAACGTGCCTCGCCGTCAACTGCCAGCACGAAGTCCTCGAAGCCCCATAAGGCGTAAATTGACTTGGTTGATTGCCAGCAATTCTTCAGGCCTGGCTGTTCAATAGCTGAACGAAACCACTGCACGGTGGCTTCCGGGTATCCTTCGCGACCAAGACGGGATGAACGGTCATGCATCAGGACCCCAGTCCATATCCAGTTCTGACACGATTGCAGAAACCGGAACGCGTCTACGGCACTGAGTTCCTTACCACTAGCACCGTCCAAGACTAGTTGTGCAAGCTCAGGGTCCTCAATCACTTGGTTACGCTGCTCGCGGAAGGCCTCAAAATCTGCTTGCTGCGACTCGAGCAACGCGAGAGTCTGTTCAAGCTCGAGCACCTCTTGGTTTTGCTTGAGCTCAACCAAAATCAGGAGGATTCCGACAAGGACTGCCAAGTTGGTCGCTGGTGTCAGCCATCGATCTACCGTTTTGTTTTTCATGTTCTAACCTGATGGGCGGGCTAACGGGTGACAGATGCTTCGTGTCTGCTGCGGTGATCTATTGTACGGAAACGCGAAACTGATGTTGGCACTATTGAAGTTGGCAACCGTGCGGACTTAACCGCGATGGATATAGATTCGTTTCAGCTGGCTGCTGACCCGCCGGAAGACATTCTTGGCGGTGGGATCGTGATGACTGTTGTTGATGGGGTCGTCGTGTTTGTGCGTTGATGTAACCTGCCTACGGAGTAGGGCAATTTACCGGTGAGCCGCTATACTGGCACGCAAGGCTAACCAACTTTGAGGGACAGATGAACGACACAGCCAAACCAACCGGCTTAGCCGATAGAGACGTCCTTCAGCACGAGTTAGAGATGTTGCGCCAAGAAAAACTACGCCGCAGCCGGCAGCAGTTTGAATATGTTCGATTGAGCCTGATCAACGTTGGCGTACTGTCGTTTTTCGGCATTTTCAGCGTCCTTGGTCAGGACGAAGACATGTTTGCCCGAATTGTTGAAAACTCAACTTTTGTTTTCGCTTTGATGTGTGTGTTGACCGTGCTCTCTGTCACGCTATTTTTGTTTTGGGTTGACGACGCGCTCTCGATCGCGGGCATTGATCGATTCCTCTATCAGAAAGAAAAGCAGGTGGATAACACCGGCGACGCGTATTGGTACGAGTATCGCGAACAGCTCAATCGGACAGGCGCGTTTCGGGCCAAGAAGTGGATCTTCAACGCCGGGGTGTTGTTGTCGTTCGTCAGCCCACCCTTTTTGTTTTTGATTTTCGCAGCGTTGCACACGGCCTTACAGATTCCGACCTATGTACAGATTGGCGGCGCTGTCATGTTTTTCCTAATGCTGGTGACGCCGCTGGTGCTTTGGAGAAAGTTCTCGAAACGATTGTACGGCTGAGCTTACGTCGGGCTAGTGCGACCGATGTCATACTACGGAAATAAGGGTCGAACCGCGTTTTGTGATAGACAACTGTGCCTGTCCCATTTTGTTGCTCACAACGCATCGCCTACCTTTGTCCGGTTCATTGAGGTTCGTGACCTAAACCGGTTCGCCCCCTATTCTTAGCAATAATGAGTCAGATCCCGTTCTGGACGAAAAACATAATTGTGGATGCGATTGAAAGATAAGTAGCTATCAACACATACCTCGATAGAGTTTTCTCGGAGCGTTGCTGTTCAATTCGACTCGATTCGCTAAATTTTTTCACTATATATCTGTATCTCGATCGCCAAAAAACTCGCTGAACAATTAAAATGACTAGCAAAGAACATAGTCCTAGAAAAACTGTACCACCCTCCAAGCATGGGGCATCAATACACCTACTGGGTAACCAGATAATGAGGAGAGACATCGGAACAAAGAAAGCAACAAAGGTTGCGATCGCCGCATAAACAGCAAACTCGAGAGATACCAATCTTTCAGCTTGACCCCAAGATCGTACGTTCGAGCGATATAGAACGACGAATATGTCGTCGAAGTATCGAATCATCGAGTCAACACCCGCCGGAAACGTAGCAAAGACCGCCCGCCACCTTCGATCCCGCTGCTTGAAGAAGTCCCGTCTCGTCGGAAACTATGTAACCCGCTGAAACAAACCAACCTGGTGGTCCCAATACAACAGCGGGGCCGAGCATGGCGATATCAATAGCTCCATCAACCACCTCTAGAGTTTCTCCGGCGCGATACGCCTGGTGCATAGTGCTCGTGACGCAACACTTACTGAAAATTGAGACTTCTTCATGCTTCGCTCCTTCTGCGATCATCATAAAAGTCTCTACTCAAAACTTCGACTAAAATACGGGGGGACTACACACTGGCGACCACATTTATTCGGGAAGTTCAGCCAACCAATAAAGACTCTCCACCGCAGAGATCGGGAACGCCTGGCCATGATCGGCCGACTCGATGATTCGAAACCTGACGTCAGAGCGCTCCGTCTTTTTCGTCTTCAGAAAACTCACGAGACTAATAGCATTGCCTATGTTTGCCGCCTCTTCATCTGAGCCAACGGAAATGAAAATGTTGGCATCCAATGATTTCGGAATTGCTGTCGCGATCGGCTCATACTCGTGAGCAAAATGGTCGCCGAACAATGTGGCAGGGCTACCGATAATGTAGTTCTTGAATAAGTCGGGTTGCGTTAGCAAGACATAGCTCGCGAACGTGCCGCTCACCGAATATCCATACAACGTGCGTCGACTTGAATCAGCTTTGTATTCGGATTCAACATACTCGATGACGTCGTCCCTGATAAACGCCAGATGTTCGTCAGCCTTGCCCGTTGGGTGATCAAAACCCTCGCCGTCGTATTCATTCGCCATGTAGTCTCGCATCCGACTTAGCTGCGGCGGCAGGCCTTTCTCCCACGAAATTCCGACGAGGATCGCATCCTCGACCAAGTACTCAATCGAGCCCGAGATAATCTCAACATGCCAAAGCGCATCCATGATGTAGATAACCGGATGCGACTTAGCGTCTTCCGCGTCGTAATCATCCGGCAACTTCACATACAACTCATATTCGCGTTCGGTGGCGCTGTCTTTGATAGGTACGACCTGAATTGCGGGAATCTCAAGGGAAGCCGCGCGTAAGCTCGGCAAACACAAAGCTAACGCAACTGCCGCAATGACTAACTTCGCTATAAATCTCATCGTGTTTCCTAGTACGTACCCAACGGATAACGCCGGGGTTTAGGCCAGCGGCTATTACCTTACAACACCAGATTGGCAGACTCGCTTTAAATCCGCGATACTTTGAGCCCTCCACGTCACAGCCAAAGGCGCGTCTCATGTCTACGTCTCTCTATGATCTGTCCGTTAGCTCCTATCTGCAATCGGTCGCCGGCGTTGCCGAAGTGATGAAAAAAGGTCGCGCTTTCGCCGTGGAAAACAATCTGAGCCTCGACAGCGTTGTTGAGACACGCCTGGTTGACGATATGCTGCCATTCCGGTTCCAGATAATGGCGGTCGTCCATCAATCGATCGGTGCGATCCACGGTATCCATGCGGCTGAGTTCGGACCGCCCAAACCGAGCGATCCGTTGGACTATGACGGGTTGATGGCATTGCTTGCAACCACCATGGATGAACTGCAAGCCGTCGACCCAGACACGATCAACACCTACGCCGGCAAACCAGTCACCTTCAAAATGGGCGAGCTGCAGATACCGTTTTCTGCCGAGAACTTTGTCTTGTCGTTCTCATTACCCAATTTGTATTTCCACGCAACCACCGCATACGACATGCTACGTGAGCTCGGTGTCCCGCTGTCTAAACGTGACTTCCTGGGCAATCTGCGCGTAGGCGTCTAGGCTACGGTGACTCGTCGCGTGGCGAGTGCATCGCAGGCCACGTTAAGAAGTACGTTCGCCGGGCATGGCTGTAGCGTGCACGGGCAGCACTTTCTTTGTCCGAGCCGTCAGCTCTGCCGAAACCACTGAAACGGGGTATCGCCTGCGACCCTGAAGTAAATCGCCAAGTTGATCATATGAGCGGCCAGCACCGCTGTAGCGGTACCTAATGCCCAAAGCACATCACGATAGTGTAAATGCGCCTCCAACAGATACAGCACACTGATCACAAAAGCGCTCCATAGGCTCATCAATGCGAATGCTTTCAAACTCTTCATGTGATTGTCCTCAATTTACGAAACTTCACGCGTACGTCTATGTCTGATTTGAGTTCCGACTGGCAGGCCAATACATAACCTTTATCCAGCTCGGCGGAACTGAGTACGTAGCTGAAATCGATTTGCGGCTTGATCTTCCCCGACACGATCTGGCAACGACAGGTGCCACAGCTACCAACCTTGCATTTGTGTGGCCAATCCAACCCCGCCGCAAGCGCAGCGTTCAGCAGCGTCTTGCCTTTCTCAACGTCAAGCTGAATCGCATCGGTGTCGACATTCACGTTAGCGGTGTGATCTTTGGCGCGCGCGAACAGATTCAACATACCCATCAGCTTTCTACGCCAATGGCTTTGAACTTGTTCGCAATCGCGACTTCCTCATGAGTCGCATGTTCTTGGTCCCATTGCTCTAGCAGGCCTTTAACGAAACGCCGAAACAGTGGCGGCACGAGCGTTAAGACGAACAACGAGAAATAGCCGATCCCGTAGTTCGGCGCACCAACATCGTCCAGCTCCCAAAAATAGGTTTCGCCGCGCACGTGGTGATCACCTTGCCGACCGATTTCGATAAAGAACCAGCTCGTGAAGATATTGTCGTTATCCCACGAGTGGCGGTGTTCAACCGGCGCATTGGGTTCACGGATCAAACCGTAGTGCCCCATGAAGTTCAGTGCTTCCAGCAAGAAATTCGACAGTATCCAAACCACCGCTAACGCAACAACGCCAAGCGCGCCGCCTGCCCAGACAAACAGGAACACTGACGGCAAACTGTACAAGTAACCAACAATCCACTTGTTACTCAGGCTCAACAACGGTTTGCCCTGCCGTGCCAGTTTTTTGCGTTCCAGATCATATGAGAACTTTGATTGCCCGGCGTGCGACAACCATGTGTGAGCGTAAACGTTCCGACCACGCGGCGCGGTTGCCGGGTCACTTTCATGCCCCAGATCCAGGTGATGGTTGTAGACATGCGCGTAGGTAAAGTGCGACGCACCGCTCAGCCCCATGATCAACCGCGATACGAAGAAACCTTCCTTCTTGTTGTGCGACAACTCATGCCCGTAAATGATGCCAAGGCCTGCCCAAAGCGCAGTGGACAACGTTGCACCGATCAAATTGGAGACCGTGATGCCAACCTCATATGTCACTCCCGCAAGCGTTGCAGGCTCAATCACAGCGCCGCTGGTGTACTGAAAAATACGCCACGCAAGCACAACTTGCAGCGTCACAAACACCGGTAACATGACGTACATAACAAGGTATTGAAGCCGCTTGATGCCGAACGAATTACCGTCTGCATCTTTTTCAGCACGCCAACGAATGTCTTTAGTCAACGTATCGATGACGGTGTAGATGCCAAAGAGAATGACACCGGACCAGACAGCAACGCCGCCAATAAGAATTCCCAGGATGGTTACCAGGGACGAAACAGGCACGATAAGATACCGCGCATTCACGAAAAGCTTCATTAGAAACTCCTAGCGTTACGTATTAAATCCTGGGAATTAAGTACTCCGTTTTAGCGCCTTCTTTTACATCGCGGCAATAGGATCAAATCACGATGGGTTTTGATAATACTGTTTTCTCGACGCGATACAAGGACAAAACAACAAAAAAGAATAGTTTTTTTTGGAACCAACAAAAGGCAGACAATGCATGAGTAGGAGGCCTAGCACTCGCTCCGAATTTATAGCGCGTTAGAATTTCGCAACAAACAGAGCATTGCTCGTCCTCGATGCTTCTTGAATGCGACCGCCAAACAAGACGCTGCCGTTATCAGCGATCGTGCGACTACGTCCTCCTTGGGTGCTGACCATGGTTGGCTCGTGTGACTGGTTCGACATTTCGATGCGTTCAATGATTGCGCCGTCACGATCAACAACCGCAAGCCCAGCATAGGCGAGGCGTGTCAGTGCGCCTTTGCGCGTGGATAACCACACTTGTTGTTGATACTTACCGCCCGGCTTGTCGTCGTCAATGAAGCTTGCAAAAACAGTGTCGCCATCGCGGTTGCTCGCCGCATTGCCGATTCGCGCGGCGACCGACTCATCCAACGTCGTGCCCGCATGAGCGACTAGCGAGTGTTCGGCCTGCCCGTCCAGTGTCGTGCGTAGAATGATGCGATCGTGATGGTTACGCACGAAGTGCACGAGCGCGCCATCGCCTAAGGGAGCCATGCCGCCGGAGTGCAGCGCATGCGTCATCTTCAAGTCCGGTGCGTCGTCGATCGGTGTTGCTTTATGAATCAGTTCAATGCTCGGACCGCCCGCAATCGTCTGCAGCATCGTGACGCTGCGTGTTAACGCTTGCCCCTCGTTGCGATAAATGATCGCATGCAACGCAATTTGACCATCATCACTCACTCTTGCATCACCCGATGTCGATCGGAAAAAATCACTAGAGCCTGCTGCCACCGGTTCGCGATTCATCGAAACAGCGAGGTGTGTTCCCGATTTGCGATCCCAACCAACAAGGCCACCATACCGGCAGTTATTGCCGAACATCGATGCACGGAAAATCGCAAACCCGGCTTGGTTCATATCGAGCGTCGTGCTTTCGAGCGACCGAATCTTACAAGCGAAATCACCGATGCTCACTTCGGTACCTTCGGCGATGACCAACTCAAGCGTTGAAAAATCCCAAAACCACAGTGCGGTTTTCCGGCGTGCATATGTGCCCATCAACAATAAGCCAGCGTCTGTAATGACAAACTGACTGATCGTCAACAATCGGCCGTCGCCTTCGGGTGTGGGCACGGTGTCACCGTTGGCAATCACCTTACGTAGCGCGCCATCATGATAGGCCAGGAGGGACTGTGGCAAGTAACCTTGCGGATAGATCGATGGCCGAACGACGAACGCGGCGGTGCCGTCTTCGGTGACAATACGCGGCAATGGCGAGAAATCTGCAACGAGCGCATCTTCAGCACCAGGAATGGGTTGCCCTACGGTAACGACAGGCTCCAACGCACCTGGCTCGCCAAACCAGAGCACTCTCTTGCGATCGCTTGCACTGCCGCGCTCAATATTCGCGGAACCGGAAAACAGCACTAAGCCCGAGGCGCCCATCGTGTAGTTCGGATCGATACCTTCGAACAGATAGCCATCGGGCAGACCTGGCGCCGGATCTCCGGTTGCTGCAACGACGTGTACACCCGCTGATGTTGCGCTTGATGCTCCGCACCCAGCAAGCACCGCGTACATCAAAAGCACCGTTAAAATCTGAGTGAAACGGACGATCGTTCGTAACAGCATGTTGATCACTTGGATATGCGCCAGAGGGTGTTGTACTACGTTGTTAACTCGATGAAAAGTCTCAAGCGCTTAATGAATGGCAAGCATCAGCGGCGTGTTAAAGCTTGCGTGTTGTGCGCCGCTATACCGGGCTGGAGCTTATGAACGAGTTTTCTCGCATGGCCAGTGACACTGCCCATAAATGCCATTGCCAAACCGCACAGCGAACCGCTGCATTGTTACTGCAGGACATTGATCACGAATTACCTGACTTTTCAGCGATCCGCGAATCGATGGCTTTGCAGTACGTCGAGGATATGTCGCTACTGACATTTGAGATTTCGGCCAATGCGGCGTTCAGCTCAGCCGCCCAGCTTCGCGACTTCATTGAAACCCAATGGCGATCCGCCGCTGCGACCATTCACGCAACCTGGTTAGATCACGGCAGACCGCTCGCGACACAATTTGCCAATCTCGCGGCAGCACAACCAATTCGGCAGTGGTCAGACGTCGAAGAGTCGCCGCTACGGGCTATTCTTGAGCAGGGCGCAATCGACACCTGGTTTCAACCTATCTTTCATGGCCGGGCTCTCGAGCTGTGGGGTTACGAGTGTCTGGCGCGCGCGACTGACGCCGACGGCAAGATCATCTCGCCCAAGTGAAACCCTAGTGAAACCGGGGTCGAACCGGAGTTTCGACAGGTTGAAACCTGGGTCGGTTGAAACCTGGGTCGAACCGAAGTTTCGACACGTACAACGATACTTAGGACTTACTAGCATTGGTAATCTGCCCCGCCAGAGCTATCCCGATGCACAGACAACCTAGATATTTCATCCCTCAGACGAAAATCCCGAAAATCCGGTTCGACCCCGGTTTTCCCCGACGAAAGTCCCGAAAGTCCGGTTCGACCCCGGTTTTGGGTTTTGCCCGGAAAGTCCGGTTCGACCCGGGTTTTGCCGGTTCGACCCCGGTTTTGGAGTTATTGATGCCTGAAATTCTGTTCTACGATTGGTTGCGAGCGTTGGCTCTTATGGTGAAAACAACCGGTCAAAGCGCGATTCGATCTGACGCCGCACGTCCGATTGGATCTGAGCTACTACAGTGACTTCGACCACATGCGCGCAACTACTCTGCTACCCATTGAACAACAAGTAAGCCTCTATGTTCATTATTCTCGTCGACGTTTACCGCAGGCATTCCACCCAGCTCGCTAGCCTTTTTCATAGAGTCGATTAGCAAGCCAGGGTTCTTGACTAAAGACTCTGACCCGTAAAGTTCGACCATACAAACGGTGCTTCGACACTCTACGTTCATCGCCATCACAGCGTTTTCCTGAAGAAGCGACGCCATCGCATCGCGAACCTCCGCGTTTTTCTCTGTGGCCCAATTCTTAGTGATTGATTCTTGGCGAACCAAAAGTATCGCCTCATCAACAGTTCCGGACGCCACGACCTCCATGAAACTCATCGGAATTTTAGCGTCGGAATTTGTTAACGTCGTCTCATGAATGGAAAACGTCTGTATGTTCTGCGGCGGATCCAGTTCAGAAGGATCGGCATGTGCGGTCAGCTCTGGGTCGCTGGGCGCGAAGGTATCACTCAGCTCTTGCGTGGAATCGTTCTCAATCGTGTCTAGCGCAGCTGCAGGAACTCTCTCTCCGTTGCTAGCCATCTGACTGACAGAGGCTTGGGATTCGACAGACTTGGCAGGGCTACTAAAGTCGACCCAATACCCAACGCACGCAGCAATAATAGCGATCATAAACACAGCAATGACAAGTTGCGGCGTTTTCAAACTGACTATTGAACGCATGCGACCGGGCTCGAATTGCTTGTCAGTTAATAGCGTAGCTGCTGACGGCTAACAGAACAACTTCGAGTATGTGGCCTGCAGAGCCTGGCGCACCACCGACAACTAAAGCGTCTCCGGCCGTGACGTGTCTTGCGCGTTCGCCCGCGACACTGACTCATGACGGAACACAATCCGATTGATCTTGAAGTATCTCGATCGCCCGGAAATCGTAAACGTATAGGTCTCTCCGGCTTTCAGATCGTAGATCGCGACACGCTTGTTTGTCTCACCGCCCAGATCCAATCGGTTGCCGCTCGCCCAGACGAACTGGTTGTCATTACCACCGAAGAATTTGGTATCGGATTGCAACGCAGACAACGGTGCATCGTCCGCGTGATTGTTGCCGGCGTTAGGTCCTGGACCGTAGTCACCATCGAGGCGTACATAGGCATCGTTCGCTACGTCGGTTCTGGTCTCACCGTTAATGACCAACGTCTCGCGCGCGACATGCAAATGCAGGTAGTGCAATCCGTCTTGATTGATCGTGAACGTGTAGGTCAGCGGCGACCCAGGTGGACCTGACAACGCACTGTTGCCATCGAACTCAATATAGGAAGCTCCGGTAAACCCGGCGACGTCGGTCTTCTCCGACCACAAACCCGTATCGGTGGTGGCCGTATTCTCTGCCTCCATGATCACGAGTCCGTCGGCTTGCGTATATTGCGCCGTCGGGGTAGTCGCGTCGGCCGACGTAACCACCACCGCCCAGTCTTCGCTGGAATCACTGGGTGGCATACCGACGAATTGATTCCCTTGCCCTTGCAAGGTGTTGCCCGCCATTTGAGTGCCCGTACGTGGGTTAAACCACAAGACATCGTAGCTTGCGTTGTCTGGCAGGTTGATGTCCGTTCCGCCACCCTCGCGCAGATAAATCAAATAGGCATTACCTGAATCTGCCAACACCCAATCGGTGTTGCTGCTGGTGACCGCATTGTCCGGCGTGAGTTGCTGCAGATCGATACCCAGATCGACCTGCAGTGTATCGCGGAAGAAACGAACCAAATGCCCCGACTGCAACCAGTGCGCATCGAATTCGCGAAGATCTTCTACCGCCAAATCGTACGCATGACCCGCGCCGTCGTTCTTGAGATACCACTCAAAGCCGGCGCCACCGGACATGACGCTCGCCCACATCCAGTACACACGCTGGCGCGACGTGACTGCCGTGTTTGGCGTCGGGGCATTGTTCCCGGACGCCTCAGTCGCCGTCACGACCCATGTCTTGCCGGCTTGTGTCGACCGTGAAATCCAATCAGCTGCGGCGCCGTAGAGGCCAGTCGTTGAAGACGGATCAGTTGAGATCGCACCGTATTGCAACGTTGGGCCATCAAACGTCGCGTGCCCCAGCAAATCATCGTAACGATCTTTCTCGTTCGGGTAGGTGTGCATGAAAATGGGATGATCGTACGGATCTTGAGCGCGGATAAAGTCTGCGAATGCCCGTTGCTGTGCAGGCGTATTCGTATTTTCTTCGCCCAAATTCCATTGCAGCGCCGGATGATGACCAAAGCGCGAAATCAGCTCGCGATAGTACAACTGACGTTCCACACCGAGGTTTCCGCCGTTGAGCAATTGATCGTTTTCCGTCTCCTGCGTCATCACATGGATCAAGATCCCGTTCGCCGTCATGTGCGTGAGTGCGCGCTCCCACTGATCGAGCTTGCTGACATCAAACCGCTTCTCGGTGCCGCTGGCATTGTATTCCAGCCACGGGTGCGCATCACAACCGTCACCGCGCACGGTGTTCATCATGATGTAGATAGCGTTAACGCCCGTAGACGAAATGTAGTTGATAAGGCCGATCAAACTGCGACCGCGATTGCCGCCCCACTGCGGATCGCCGTTGTTCCAGTCGCCAGAGTGTGGCGCGAAATCATGCAAAATACCCTTGCAACTATTCGCATCGGAAAACTTGGTCGTGTTGTCGAATTCGGAGTAGCCGAAAATATTCTCGGGACTGTCCATCCCACCTTCGATGTACACCGCGTCCGTACCGGCAAAACGCATGTAACGCTCGCCGTCGCGGTGTTGCAGTAAGCCGCGCGTGCGCATGTCAGTTGATGGCGACGGCGCTGCGGCGACATTCAATGTACCGCTGATACCGTCGATAACATCCATCGCCGCGCCAGCATTCGGCGCTTCATTGACAGCAATGTTAGCGCCCGTTCGGAAGGACACGGCGTATTGCCATGTACCCGTTGTCGGTGGCGAAAAGTACGCCCGCCATGTATCACCAGCACTTGCGCCTGAGTCGGCTGCATTGCCATCCGCGGCGAAATGCCCAGGCACTGTGATCGTGTTGCCGCCCTGCGTGAAAGTCACATCAAAGCGATAGTCGGTAAACGTGCTGGCGTCGTCTTCGGACGCGGAGAAGCCTGTGCACTCGATAGCCGCGCGATGCCATTGCCGCAAATCGCCACCCGCAGTACACGAACCATTGGGGCCTGGAGGCGGCGGGGTTACCGCTGTCACCGAAAACATCACTTCGGTTGTCGACTCCGCGTTGTCATCGTCGGTCGCGATTGCTGTGAGCGTATAGTCACCAACAGCTAGATTGTTTAGAACCGGATCGGCCGTACCCCCTGGCGCTGCCCATTCATACGGTGCGACGTTTTCCTGCCGGACTAACGTGCCATCCAGCAACAGTCGAACGTTCGCAACAGTGCCATCGTCATCACTCGCCGCGACGATTACATACGCCGAATCTCCCGCCGCATACGTCGTACCTTGCGTTGGCTGGGTGAAACTCACGGTAGGCGGCTGATTCTGAGTCGGTGGCGGTGGTGATGCAGCGGAGACGGTAAAAGTCATTGTCGTGCTGGCTTCGCCGCCGTCATCGTCAGTAGCAAGCGCGGTTAACTCATAATCGCCAATGGCAAGATCGCGCAACGCGGCATGATCCGTGCTACCTGGCGTCGCCCACTCATACGGCGCTGTAGTGTCTTCGCTAATCAGCGTACCGTTCATTGATAGCGTTACTTGCGCGATGCTGCCATCGGCGTCATCGGCTTCAACGATAACGTGCGCCGTCGCGCCTTGTTCCAAAGCGCTACTCGCCGCTGGCTGCATAAAGCTGACAGTGGGTACTACGTTTGCTGCAGGTGGTGTGGGTGTGCCAGACGTTGGCGTGTCACTGTCATCGCCACCACCGCCGCCACACCCTGCAACGCCAATTGCAAGCACGAACACAGTTACCCATCGCCATTGTTGAGTGCACATATCGAATCACCTGTCCCCGAGTGAATGAGTTCAAACTCGAAGGCAGGTTACGGCCAGTTCACACTGCCAAATGTGAAGGAGTTCACACTGCAGGTTTGCTTCACAAAACTATGCTCGAACTGTCTGCAAACTGCGACAGAAATGGTGATCAAAACCGGATCGTGTTAGCCAGTATGCGAATCAGAAGTACGAGCCTCAGTGGCGATATGCAGTGATAACGTCACACGCCAGTCATGTTCAGGCGGCACACTAGCGGGTTATGTCTTCGCCAGCCCAAGCAATCGATGTAGCGCAGCCTGACCAACGCGCACTACCCGCGTTACCACTGTACATACTCATGATCACGTCCGGCTTCGCTGGGCTTGGCTATGAAATGGTCTGGACACAAATGCTCTCCGTGGCGTTAGGCCATGAATCGGTCGCTGTGTTGGCGGTCTTGGGCGCGTTCTTCGCCGGCCTTGCGATGGGCGCGTGGTTACTCGATGCGCTGATTCGCAACAGCGCCGTGCCTGGTCGGATTTATGCGTTGCTCGAGGCCACCATTGGTGTTTGGGCGCTACTTCTTATTGTCCTGATCCCTATGTTCAACACAGCAGTGTTCAACATCCTGGGTGCTGAGCCCTCCGCAACCTTCCACTGGTTTGTCGCGTTCTCCGGGACGTTCATACTGCTGCTGCCAGCGACAGCGGCGATGGGCGCTACGCTCCCGGCGATGGCGCGGGTGTTTGAGCAGCTACGTAACGATGGCATCTCCGTAGGGGGTTTGTACGCCGCAAACACCGCCGGCGCGATGTGCGGCACCGTCGCAGGCACGTTCGTTTTGGCGCGACTCTTTGGTTTTCAAACGACATTGGTGCTTTTAGCGATGATCAACATCGGTTGCGCCGCAACGATGTTCCTTGCCGTTGGCCAACGGCGGGCTCAACCAAGCAAACTTCGCACAGCGGGCGATGACAGCGTTAGCGTTTCGACCCTCTATACGTTGCTGACGATCACCGGTCTGCTCGGTCTTGGCTACGAGGTTGTTGCGATCCGCGTGCTCTCTCAGGTGCTTGAAAACACCGTTTTCACTTTTGCAAGTTTGCTGGCTGTCTACCTGCTCGGCACAGCAATCGGCGCGGCGGCGTACCAGCGTTTCGCCGCTAAGGATGCGTTTCAAAGAACGTTCAGGAAGATCGTACTAGGTCTGATCGGAGCCAGTCTGACTGGTGTCGTTATGCTGCTGCTTTTGCAGCCCTTGCATACGGCGTTGGTCCGTATGTTGGGAGATGGCATTCGCGCCGGCATTTTCGGTGAGTGGGTCGTCGCTATGCTGGTATTCCTGCCACCGACACTGTTCATGGGCGCAAGCTTTGCCCATCTGGCGCAAGCCGCTTCCACGAACATTGGCATTGGACGGGCGTTAGCGGTAAACACCATGGGTGCAGCGGTAGCGCCGCTGATCTTTGGCGTGGTGCTTATTCCAATGATCGGTAGCGAGACTTGCCTCTTGTTGATTTGCGCCAGCTATCTCGTTCTGGTCCCGCGTGCGCAGGGCAACGTACTGATACCTGCCGGCGCGACTCTGGTGGCGATCGCAATCATCATTGCGCTGCCCGCCAGTATGCGCGTCATCACCGTGCCGGACGCAGGTCAGCTTGTGCATTTCGTCGAAGGACGCATGGCGAACGTTGCTGTGGTCGAAGATGCCGCAGGCGGGCGCTTCCTCAAAGTGAACAACCAGTACACGATGGGCGGCACCAACAGTCGGTTTTCCGACCGGAGACAGGCGCATTTACCCTTGCTGCTCCACCCCGCACCGAAAACCGCGCTGTTCCTTGGTTTAGGCACCGGCGCAACATTTATCGCCGCGGAAGAGCATCCGAATTTGTCAGCGACAGCGGTCGAGCTGTTGCCAGAGCTGCTCGATACGCTGTCGTACTTTGGGCCATCAGCTGGTGAAGTTGCCGCATCAGCTGACCTCGATGTTATCAACGCTGATGCCCGACGGTTTGTTGCCTCTTCCAATGAAACCTACGACGTCGTTATCGCCGATGTATTCCATCCGGCTCGGGACGGCGCAGCGGCGCTCTACACAACAGAGCATTTCGCCGCAATTGGCGAGCGCCTGAATGACCAAGGGCTGTTCTGCCAATGGCTACCGTTGTTCCAGCTGGATCTCGATACACTGAAGAGCATCACAGCTACGTTTGTTGATGTGTTCCCAAACAGCGAAATGCATCTGGCGCATTTCAGTCTCGGTCAGCCTATTGTTGGGCTTATCGGTCGCAAGGCGCCGTATCGCTACTCAACGGACTATGTATCACGCCGGGTAACAGACCGTGACCTCGCTCGCGACCTTCAATCGGTGCGACTAACCGATGACTTTGCTGTTTACGGCGGGTTCCTGGCGTCCGGTGGCGCACTCGCAGCATTCGCACAGGATGCACCAATCAACAGTGACAATCGTCCGATCGTCGCTTACGCCGCACCACAGTTTCTGTTTGCCAGCCCGGAGCCAGCCTACGTTCGCCTGCTTGCGCTCACAGACGCATTGAATGCCCTACCGCGCGATTTTCTGCAGCCAACGGAATACGACCTTCGCGTGGACTCGTTCGCCAATCGGTTAGCCGCCTACTGGTCAGCTCGCGATGATTTTTTGCGGGCCGGCGTTAATGTCACGCCGAGTAACAACGTTCGTGAAATGCTCGAACGAGTCGGCGAATCCTTGCTTATGGCGGTACAAAAAAGCCCGGATTTTTCTCCGGCGTACATGCCGCTAGTACAAATGGCAATCGAAATTTCGGCAACAGAGCCCGTCGTCGGGCGCCAGCTCCTATTGCGCCTCGAGCAGGTTGCGCCTCGGCGCCCCGAGGCTCGACGCGCGCGTCAGCAACTCTTCCGCAATTAATAACAGAGAGAACAGCAATGAAAACTTCCGTCATGGGATTGTTCCCGACACCCTTCATGACTTGCGAAGGTGCTATCGATGCCGCACTGGTTGAACGTCTGCGGGCGCGCGCCGTCTCTGCATGGAAGCAATCAAACGTCAGAACCGACTTGCTATCGCATACGGAAATGATCGACCCGAAAGATGACGCAGATTTCACTCGTGTTGGCGAGATTATCAACGCACGGCTCGTTGAGTTCGGCGAGCTGTTGTTTGGTGAGAAATTGCAGTGGACCGTCAAGGAAACCTGGTTGAACGTATTGCAAAAGAACGGCTCACAGTTCCTGCACTCGCATGCGAACAGTTTCATTTCAGGCGTAATCTATCTCACCGAACAACATGCGTCGGCGCGCACGATGTTTGCCAAGAGCATGGGAGGTACAGAATTTGTCTTCAAGAACGATGGCAACAGTGCCAAGATCGGCCCTTACAATGGCGAAAAGTGGATGGTGCCGGCGGCAAAACCTGGTGACATGATCTTATACCCAAGCTACTTGCTGCATGGTGTTGCGCCAAACCAAGGTGGCGAACGTGTGTCGTTGGCGCTCAACGCGATTCCGAACAAGTTGAAAAGCTACGGCTATGAGATTGGATTCTCGCGTTAGCGAGAGGCATCACAATAAGCACATAGAAAAAGGGGGCCGAAGCCCCCTTTCTCGTGACGTCGAAAATAACCGAATTAGTTGCTGGCAACTATCTTCGCTTTGTCATCGTCGTCTTCCTCTTCTCTTTCCGGTGCACCGTACACTTCGATGAAGATCGGGTTCGTGTGGAAAGACAGATCAGCCCAGGCTTCAAGATCCGCAGTCAGGACACCGTTGACATGCGAAGGACATGCAGCGTCTGAGCACGGAATGTTGTCGCTCAGGTTATCTGGCAGCGGGTTGCCATCAATGTCGCGCTCGTTTGGCGTACCTGCAGGCATGTTCGTGCCGCGTGCACGAATGTACATATCTTCAAATCCCTTGACGCGATACTTGAAGCGAGACGTGCCAGTGTTGTTCGGGCGAATTTCATCTTGATCCCAAGACGCAACGATACGCGTTGTCTCAGGCGCCAGTGGCTCGAAATACTCCGGATCCGCTGGGGTATAAGGCTCACTGACAACACCCTGAATAAACTGAACACCTGCAACCTTCGGTTGATTCACAGGTACTTCCTGGCCAATTTGCAACAACGATGGGTTGTTGAATTTGTACGGGCTGCGATTCTCGGTTTTAGGATCACGAATGCGCAGCTGTACGTTCACGTTTTCACCGTAGCGAACGCTGAGCGTCTCACCCATCGTTGCGCAACCGTCATTCGAGCACGCGATGAATTCCAGCGAGTCGATCAGCTGACCTTGAACCGTATAGGTGTTGCCGGAGCGCAAACCATCAACGATATCTTGCGCCGGATCACGATTCGGGTCGTCAACGATGTAGGTGAAGTTCTCCTGATACTCACCCGGCCAGAAATCCAGCGTGCTCTCGAAATCGAGCGGACCGAACGAGCCGCGGCTGTGCCAGTCTGAGCTTGCGAAGTAGAAGAAGCGACGGCCTTCGCTCAACATCGCATCCCACATCGTGCGCACGCCTGGACGGCACTGAACCACTTTGAGCGGATCCTGGCCGTCACTGACTGCCTCAAGATCACCACCGGCAAGGAAACGTGCCGGATCGATCGGAGTGCCATCGAAATCTAAGCCAGGCTTCGTCGCTTCAGCACCACCGTAACAACCGGTGCCGCCGAACGTATACAGACCCGCCGTTGGTCGACCAGCATTATATGTGCCACGATCGAAACCGGCTTGGTGACCAGGCTCTGTTTCGAAACCAAACGCAACTTCCGGGGCTGCTGTGTGGTAGTCACGGAAATGCTCGACGTTGAAGCCTTCGTCGTCATCAGGAATAAATGAGCCCTGACGTTCAACGTGTGCGCCAACAGCCATACCGTCGTATGGCATGTTTTCCTGCATCCACAAGACACCCGCGACAGATTTGACGTGGTCGCCGCCATCATCGGTATTGATACCGCCAACCAATGTGGAGTTGTAGTCGGCAATCCCTTCTTCAGGACGACCGTCGAACAGGTCGAGCAGGACAGCGTTGCCTTCGGCGCTCAGCTCGCAGCTCCAACCTTGTCCGCCACCCATGCTGGTGTCATCAGAGTTTCTTGCAAAGCAGTACTCGAATTGCGCCAGGGCATTGGTATTGGGAGCAATCGGATCGTACTGACCCGTAGCAACGGTGTTGCTGTAATGCTCATGCCCGGGAACCACCCACTCAAGACCGAGGAATGCTTCTTTTTCTTCATTACCCGGCGCATCACGTTCCGTGATCAATGTGTCGAGTTGAAATTCCTGCAAACTCTGCCAACGCCACATTTCCTGGACGCGCGAGCCGGTGCCAACGCCGGTGTCAACGTAGTCACCCTTGATGACTTCGCCTTGCTCTGGATCCAACGAGTTGATCCAAAGTCCTGGGCTAAACTCGCTCGCGAATGAAAAATACAGGAAGTCATCGATGCGGCAATCTCGTGCGCCGTTACCGCTATGTCCTACCTGAATAAACCAGTCGAGCTGGCTCATGGATTCACGCGTTAGCGTCTTAACCGACGTAGAGCCGTCAGAACATGTTGTGTGGTTGTGAAAATCTCCCGCGAGGTATTGACCCACGGCGTCGTCGTCAGCGTGAGCATCAGCTGCGGTGAACCCGCATGCCAACGCAGACACGACTGCCGCCGAAATAGCCGATCTCCTAAATGTAGCTGTCATTGAAAACTCCCAAACTGTGACGTTATAAAATATTAATTGCGTAGCGATTGGGTGCGCCAGTTGGCGCGCCTGGGATGAATCTACGCCTGGTTTATGTAATACCGGTTAAGGTTTTATGACGTCGCAGCAAATTGCAGCGAGACGAAATTACAACAATAATTCGACCGATTCTTTTCACATGACTGTCATCTATTTGCCACAGACGACAGGTACCGTTGAGGGTTATTTGTTGTGCTTAGAACATTGCTAGAAGGTCATTTCACGTATGCAGATCAGGAGTTTTTTGGCAAGCGCTGCACGTGAGCCACTGTTGCATTTTTTCGTTATCGCCTGTGCCATCTTCGCCATTGATGCATGGGTATTGGGCACGCAGGAAAATCCTCGCGAAATTGTCGTTGATTCAGATACGTATCAGGAGCTACTAGACGTCTTCAAGGAAGGTCAAAGCCGCCTGCCCACAGAAGCAGAGATGGGTGCAGTCTTGCTGCAGTGGTCGGAGAACGAGGTTTTGTATCGCGAAGCGCAGCGCATGGGGCTCGACAAGGGCGATGAAATGATCCGCTCGCGATTAATTCTCAAGATCCGCAACGTCTTGTTTAGCAACGTCATCATGCCCAACCCAAGCGAGCAAGACCTGCGTGACTGGTTGGAGAACAATCGTGAACGCTATGACAGACCGGCGATGTTTGACTTCGTTCAAACCCGCCTTGATTCTAGTGTAGATGAAGCCGAGGCACAGGTACTGGCGCGGCGAGCCAACGCAGATGAACTCGACGCAACGCTGATGGAAAACGCCCGTCGCTATCAACGGCGTCCAGCAAGGAATCTTGAGGCCGTGTTCGACGCAGGCGATGCGCAAGCAATGATCGCAGCTCCGGGAACATGGCTGCCGGTGCGGTCTCCAGCCGGTCTGCATCTTGCGCGTATCACCAAAAGCTACCCTGGGCTGGCAGCAGAGTACGACAACATACGCGGTAAGCTGGCGCAGGACTGGGGCAGCGACGCGCGTCAGAAAGAGCTCGCTGACGCATTGCAGGCAATCGTAAAAGACTACGAAATTAAGCTCGACCTGGACAGCGAGCGCGTGCGCGAATCACTACAATCGCAGGTCGCAGCCGTGCCCGCTACCGCTGTAGACAAATGACAATAGATCGATGGACCTTCACGACGTTGCTGGCGCTATGTCTGCTAGTGATGACCACGCAGACAGCGCGTGCGCACGACACACCCATCGCACTGTTGGAGCTGCGTGAAATCCAACCGGGCACATTCGTTGAGACATGGACTTTCTCGTCGGCGATCAACAAAGACGTGCCAACGCCGATCTACCCTGAGCAATGCCGTCACGAATCACCACGGGTCATTTGCGGCGAGACTGGCCTGCGCGGCGCATTGAGCATCGAGCGTCTCGGGCAGCGATACTCTGCGGCTGTAGTGCGCATCACGCCGCTCGGCGAAAAAACCAGTAGCTTTACGCTGACAGCGGCACAACCAATTGCCAACCTGAATGGCGGTGCAGCTTTGCCGTGGACGCAAGTTGCACAATCATACATACCGTTAGGTTTCGAGCATATTTTGCTGGGCGTAGATCACCTGATGTTCGTGCTTGGTCTCATGTTGCTCGTCAGCGGCGGCATCATGCTGCTCAAGACCATCACTGCATTCACAATCTCGCACAGCATTACACTCGCGGCCGCCACATTTGGCTGGCTTGGCGTCCCGGACGAGGCGGTGAACGCCTGCATCGCGCTAAGTATCGCGTTTGTTGCGGTGGAAGTGCTCCGGCTACGCCAAGGCAAAATCGGACCTAGCGCGCGCCATCCGTGGGGTGTCGCGTTCGCGTTCGGGCTGTTGCATGGCTTTGGCTTCGCGGGCGCACTGACCGGGATCGGTTTGCCACCAGAGAATCTGCCGGCGGCATTGCTGTTCTTCAATGTTGGCGTAGAGTTTGGGCAGCTTGCTTTCGTTGTCGTCGTACTCGGCGCATGGCAATCGCACCGAATTCTTCAGGCTCGGCTGCCACAGTGGACTGAAACTGCAGCGGTTTATGCAATGGGCAGTATTGCGACGGTGTGGTTTGTCACGCGTCTGAAGACCATTGTGATGCCATTAGGCATAGCGTAGGAGTCATCATGCAAGCACTGCAACATCTTGAATTGAGCGTCGCCCAGCGCCAGCGCCTCGTGGGACTGCTCGCCGTCGCCGCTATTTTGTGGACGCAAAATGCCTGGGCCCACGAAGAGGTAGGCGTCGCTGGCGGTCTGATCAGTGGCCTGCTTCACCCGGTATTGGGTCTTGATCATCTGGTGGCAATGGTTGCCGTCGGTCTCTGGGGCGCTATTCTCGGACAACCTAGTATCTGGATTTTGCCAGTGACGTTTCCGCTCGTGATGGCATTCGGCGCGCTTCTCGGCGTCGCGGGTGTGCCAATGCCCGGGGTCGAGTTTGCTATCGCGGGTTCTGCCTTAGCTCTAGGTATTGCAGTGCTAACGCAATCGCGGCCGCCACTGTGGCTTGCGGCGATCATTGTCGGTTTTTTCGCCATTTTCCATGGCCACGCACACGGTAGCGAAATGCCCGGCGCTAGCAACTCTCTTGCTTATGGCGTTGGATTCGTGATTGCGACGGGATTATTGCACCTGTCGGGCATCATGATTGGTTTGATCGTGCGATGGCCAGCGGGCCTTGTGACGGTGCGGTGTTGCGGTGCTGCGATTGCCGCGGTCGGCCTTTATTTCATCGCGGGTAGTTCAGGGCTGATCACATGAAGAGAACCATGCTCCTCGCCGGTATCGCTGCACTGGTGTTTCCACAAACAGCGTCAGCTCACCTTGTGTCCACGCGTTTCGGTGAGCTGTACAGCGGGTTGTTACATCCGCTACTCGCCCTCGAACATGTTGTGCCCTGGTTAGGTTTAGGGTTGCTCGCGGCGCTGACACGCAACACAACGTCGCGCTGGGCACTGGCAAGCTTTCCACTCGCAGTTGCATTTGGCGCATGGCTCGGCAGTGTCGGGCCGGTTTGGCCAGTCCTCACAACTGTGAACATTGCCTCGTTTGTTGTGGTCGGCGTATTGATCATCGCGAATGTGCGTTTGGGAACGGCGACTTTGCTCATGCTGACGATCGTGATGGGTTTGAGCCATGGCTACGCAAACGCCGCACCAACGCTAGGAGGTTATCCACTCGTGTTGTTCGTGCTGGGTGTCGCGCTAAGCGCCTATCTCATTATTACCTTAGTCACAGGCTTTGGTCACTTGCTCGCGACGCAGCAGCGCTGGGGTGTCATTGCCGTGCGCGCGGCGGGCAGTTGGATCGTAGCGATCGGCTTGGTATTCGGCGGATTCTCGATACTAAATATTGCTGCCTAGTTGGCCTGCAGTTCGGCAAGCGTTAACTCACCATTCGAATCGGCATCCAATACATCAATCAAGCGCTCTAGATAGCCACTGAATTCCTGGCTGCTCACAGCGCCGTCCGCGTTTGCATCTGACATCGAAAAACCTGACTTGGCGAGTGCCGCATCAGAAAAACGGCTCGCCCGACTAAACTCTGTCGGTGACAGCGAGCGAGAACGATCCCGATCAAACGGCAGAAAAATTTGCGATATGTGCTCGGCGATCTCCCCTGCCTCCAGATGCCCCTCGTCCGTGCAATCCAGTATCTCGAACATTGGCAGCAACGTTTGACGCGCGAGCATTTGTTGCTCCGATTGCGTCTTCGGTTGCGCCGTGCAAGCGGCTAAGGTTGCAGACACAACGACAATGCCAATGTTTCGCACGAACATTCGAGACTCCTTTAACAGGCTGAGTAGCGTACTGCGCGTCTATGACGCGCTGATGACAAACGCCCCAGTGCAGTCGGCGTTAATTGAAACGCCAGGTCACCGATGCGCGAACGGCTCGCGGCTCAAGGGGATGCAAGTGCGCGTCTTCTATGCCACTCAACGCTTCGCCCGCCAATCGTGACGCATAGAAGTAAGCGATGTCCGCCGCATCTGAGTCCAACAGGTTAAATACGTCCAAGCGATACTCTGCGTTGCCATATCGGTAACGCAGACCGGCATTCACCAGAAGCGAATCGTCGCTGCGCACCGACCCGTTTTCAACCAATGGCGCGTCCGACAACCAGCGGAGACGCGCGCTAGCAGCGACACCGTTTTTCCATACAGCATTCACACCGGTCGTCAGTGTAGCTGGCACTGCGCCGGGAATTTCGTCATCAGGTGAGGTGATATCAAAACGCGCGTCGGTATAGGTGTACGCCACATTCCAGGCAAGCCAGTCACGCGCTTGCCAAAAGAGACTCACCTCTGCGCCGTAGCGGCGAGACCCATCGTTGGGCTCGGTGCTTCCCGCATCGCCAACGTAAACAAGCTCGGAATCAAGCGCCAGCCAAAACGCGGTCAACGTTGCATTGAATGTCTCCGCCGCCTCAATCCGCACACCGAATTCACCACCTTCGGATGCAATCAGCGCATCGACGCTGTCAACGGGATCGCCACTCAAAGGCTCTCGCTGAATGGTTGCACCGCGCACATCGTTCGAATGGAAACCGCGGCCCCAATTTGCGTAACCTTCGATGTGATCGCTGAATTGAAAGGCAAACGAGATTTTCGGGCTTATAAGCCCGTCATTCCCCTGCCCGCTATTCTCGGAACGCTGTGCAGTCACGTCCCAATCGAAATAGTCATAGCGAACGCCTGCGACCATACGAAGTTGATCGGTCAAATCAACCGCGATGTCACTCCAAATGCCCAATGACGCCTCACTGAGACTGTCTTGCCGCACCGTCTCGCGGCGCACGCGCGCCTGAGTGCCATACAGACCGACTTCGCCGACATCGTCGTAGCGCAGATCGCCACCCCAACGCCACAGGTGCGACGTGTTGAATGCATCGAAGGCGCGTTGCGATTGCAGCGCAACCCCATAGACTCGACGTTCATCGCGTTGTTCGAATTCGTCGCCGTTCACGGGATCGTTAAGAAAATACGTAAAATTCGAAAACAAGGAGAAGTCATAGTCGATTGCATAGGCGCTGAGTGCCCAGTCGTCATCACCCCACCTGGCAGTCAGAGCGTAACGCTCAGTGCTGCCGCCAAGGTCAGGGTCAATGAAACCCAGCGGGCTAATGACGCCGCTGCTGATCGCACGCTGCGGTACCTGATCCGTTGATTGCCATTGGCTGTCATAGCCTTGCAGCGTAACGCGCAACGGACGGTCAGCGAGGGTTGTGTTCATTGCCGCCATGAACTTTGTTTGCTCAAGGTCCTCATCGAGATCCCATGGCCCGTCATAGCGACTAACGTCGAGCGCACCCGTAATAGAAAGTGCAGGACCGCCGGCACTGCCCGCAAGTAAACTGCGGCCATAGCCGAACTGACCCACTGACAAGGTTGCAATGTTATCGGGCAATCGATCATACAAATCAAAATTGACACTTGCGGCAGACGAAAAGTCACCCACAGACGCGGAATACGGCCCACGTTGATAGCGCGTTGTACGCACCGTCTCGGGAATCAGAAAATTAAGGTCTAGATAGCCTTGGCCGTGCCCGTGACTGCGCATATTGATCGGGACGCCTTCAACCGAGACGGCCAGATCGGTGCCATGATCGAGGTTGAACCCGCGAATAAAATACTGGTTCGCTTTGCCGGTGCCAGAATGTTGCGTGGCGACCATGCCGGGCACCGCTTCTACCAACTCGCCGACTCTCAACATGGGTGCGAGCTGAATATCATCAAAACCGACAACGCCTTCGGAGGCCGATTGCGCAGTGCCCAATTGCGTGAGGGCACGACCATAGACAACTATCTCAGTTACTGACTCATCGTCACTTGTGGACGTCTCGTCGGCCAAACCAACGCCGGGCACCACAAAACTAGCGAGAATAGCGAGTGCTAGAGTTCGGTTGAAACGACGATTCACGAGACGGCTCCGTTAGTTGCTTAGTAGCAAAGGCTGCAATGTTAAGGATCGTCTCAAAACCAGATTAAGTTAGCGTGACCGTTTTATGACTGTCGCTGAGTAAACCGCTTAGGATGCATCACGAAGACAAGAGCGATGCGAACAACCAAGACCTACAGAATCTCGCAAACGCCCTCCGGTGGTCTGCCGAGCGCCACCCCTTTGTCCGTAACCACAACGGGCCGCTCCATGAGCTTCGGGTGAGCCGCAATCGCATCGAGCAACGCTTCAGGGTCCGACCCTTTCGTCAGCCCGAGCTCTTTTGCCTGTGCCTCGCCTGCGCGGAAGAAGTCACTTGCCGGCCGACCGGAACGCGCAACGAGATCTGCCAGCACATCGCGTGTCAGTGGCGCATCAAGATAACGCACCACCTTGGGCGCGATGCCTGCAGCCTCGATCAGCGCCAACGTTTGCCGTGATTTTGAACACTTTGGGTTGTGATAGATCGTCGTCATTACCAGGACTCCAACTCGACACCGAACAACGCTGGCATATCTTCAGGTTTGTAATACTGCATACGATTGAAATCCAGCGGTGTGCTCGGGTCTGCAATGACACGAAAATTGCCGTGCTGAGATGTTGCCATTGTTGTGAGTTGCTCGGTCAATCGTTCGTCGGGGACGAAACCCACCGCTACCAGTCCTGCGATCGTTGACTCGAGCCATGCCTTCCACGCGTCTTCGCGCGTCACGCCGAGGTCCTCACAACGCCGCGTCATCGCGCTGCCGAGCGATAGGTCATTGCCCTCAACCGTTGCGCCAACCAACATAGGTCGATAGTTCGCCGACTGCATGATGCTCTTCGAACGACCTTGCAGTTCCATATCAATGTTCATGCGCACCATGTCCTGCAAGTCATAGTTAAAGTTCAGCATGAACGAATCAGCGAGTTGGCGGAATCCATACGACATCGACAGTACCACTGTGTCGTAACCCAGCTCGGCCATGACCGCCGGTGTGAATCCGTACTGCAACAGACAATGACCGATCGGGTCGTCTTCGCGAACCGGGATATCAACGCCGATCGGCGGGTTCATCGATTCGGCGTAATAGTCGGCATCCGGGTTCAGGCGCGCATCGTTGATAAACACCTCGAAGGTCTCGGGGAACCCATCGGTCGCAAGGCTTCGGGCGGTCATGTCCTTGAGTTTCATCAACTCGAAAAAGTTAGGAAGCTTTATGCCAACGCCGTCGATAGTGATCGGATCGTTCAACCCTTGCGGGATCACGGTCAGATCATCAATCGTGAGGCGACCAGCCATTGTGCTCGACACAGAGCCGTAGCGAATCGTCGCAACGCCGGCCAGGCTTTCAATGACGTTGTCGACACCTTTCGCAACGCTGTAACTCACATAGTACTTCAGTGCGAAATACCCAAACACGAAGAGAACAACGAATGCTGCTGCGAATTTTTTGATCATGTAGCTGCTCTTACGGCGACGCTTGGCATCAGGATAGACCAATCGCACCATGCACGCAGTGACAGACGTAGCACGCAGGCACAAAAAAAGCCCCTTTCAGGGCTCTCTTTTTGCGTAGTGCGCAATGACGCATGCGTTACAACCGATCGATCTCCCGACGCAGATCACTACCTGAATCAGTCACGATGCGCTCGAGCACCTCGATACGATGCTCTAACCGGCTCACGAGCTCCAATGTCTCGTCGCTGGCGCCTGCATTCTTGTCATCCCGCGTTGCCGCTCTGCTGTCGATCCAATGGGTGATGACGCTGTACACACACCCGATAAAAACGATCGCTACCACCATACTGAACGGCGAATTCATACTGTACTCCCACATTCCAAACCAATTCCTCCCGCTGTTCGACGCGCACGTCTACAGCTCGTTTATTTTACGGTCCAAATCGAACCGTGGCGATGTCACATACCGTTCCAGTCGTGCCAGTCGCGTATCGAGACGTATCAGGCTACGCCGAACGTCCGTCATTGTCGTGCGTGGCGCACTGCGCAAGCCACGGCGAAATGCTTTGTCTGCCTTGCGCTTCTCCGAGCGTGTTTGCCCTGGCGCCGCTGGCACCAAGATCGCTAACGCGATGTAAATCGCAAGTGTCGCCGGCGCCGCAAGTATCAATGCGATGACGCTTAACAAACGCGTCATTGTCAGATCGAAGCCGAAGTAGTCGGCAAGCCCGGCGCACACACCGGCAACCTTGCCTAACTCGCGGTCGCGATAAAAGCGACGCACTGGCGGCTCGCGGTAGTCACTCATTAATAACTCCTCCGGTCACGATCGCGCATGCGCCAAAAGTCACGTTCCGAGCGCGGATTGCTAGGGCGCAGCGGTCGGTCTTTCAACAAAGCTGCGGCAAGACCGTAAATAATGGCAGTAGGCAGTGTCCAGAACACCAACATAAAAGTCGCAATCAGTCGAACGATCGTTACATCGTGTCCGAGTCGATCCGCCAGGCCGGCGCAAACACCGCACACCCAACTGTTGTCCTTATCCAGATACAGACCGCGCAAATGACGTGCAATATCTTCCTGCCTCATACCCTGTTCCTCCAATCCGGCGCTTCATCATCGAGGATGGTCTCCAACACGTTGACCCTACTCTCAAGCTTCTGCGCTATGTTCCAAACTTCTTCCATCATGCTTTCATCATCAACGGTCAGCTCACGTGTCTTTTTCCACTTCGTAATGAAGTGCAGCACGATGATGAGCGGCGCGACGACCGTCAAAAAGATAATGCTGATAACGAAAATTTCGTCGCCCATTGATTATCCTTCGCCGTGACTACTTTGGCTGCGTGCCGCGACGCGTGCCTTCAGGCGCTCAAAGTCATCATGAATTCGCTCTTCTGCTTCCAGGCTCGCGAACTCGCGATCCAGGTCTTTGGGTAAGCCAAGGTCATAGGCCTCAACTTTGCTCTCGACCTCTTCCATACGTTTTTGATATTGCTCAAAGCGCACTAGCGCGTCGTCTACCTTGTAGGTATGCGTCAGTTTGCGTGCCGCGAGACGCTTGTTCGCTGTTTCGTGACGTGCCAGCAGCGATTGTTGGCGCAGCTTGGCGTCTTTTAACTTAGCCTCAAGCCGCGAGATGTCTTCGTTGAGTTTGCCCAAACCGGTGTCGACCGCTTGGTACTCTTCGCGGATCGCGATCACGGCTTGCTCTGCGTCGTTCTTTTCGACTAACGCGGCTTTGGCGAGATCTTCGCGTCCTTTGGACAACGCAAGTTCTGCCTTGCTTTCCCACTCCGCCGTGTCGCGCTCTAACGCTTCGAGCTTGCGGTTCAGAGATTTCTTGTCGGCGATTGAGCGCGCTGCGGCTGAGCGCACTTCGACGAGCGTGTCTTCCATCTCCTGAATCATCAACCGGACGATCTTCTCCGGATCTTCCGCCTTATCAAGAATGGCGTTGATGTTGGAGTTAACGATGTCGCTGAATCTAGAAAAAATACCCATTATCCGAATGCCTCAATTACATAGTGTTCATTCAGAATAGAGCAGGAAGCGTGCCAACTTTTGTTAAATCTCTTAAGTATCTGTTTTGTATAACTTAAATGGATTCCTAATACATTAAAGGTGTTTTATCAAAATCGTATTTTTCACCACTTTTTCGCTTTTTCGCTCATTTAATGAGATATTTGATATATGCAAAACATTACGTTGATCGGAGAATCGCCAGCGTTCCTCGAGACGCTGGAACATGTGTCGCGTGCGGCACCGGTGTCACGACCCGTTTTGGTCATCGGCGAGCGCGGTACCGGCAAGGAGTTGATCGCCAGTCGGCTGCATTACTTGTCTGCGCGCTGGGAGCAACCGCTGATCAAAGTGAACTGCGCGGCGCTGACAGAGAGCATTCTGGAATCCGAGCTGTTTGGGCATGAGGCCGGTGCATTTACCGGTGCGAATCGCCAACATTTGGGGCATTTTGAACGCGCTGACGGTGGCACGCTGATTCTGGATGAGCTCGGCACGGTCTCAATGCGCGTTCAGGAAAAAGTGCTGCGTGTGATTGAATATGGCGAGTTTGAACGCGTCGGCGGCAGCGAGACGCAGACCGTTGACGTACGGTTGGTCGCAGCGACCAATGAAGACCTCCAAGCCCGAGTGCGGCGCGGCACATTTCGTGCCGATCTGTTGGATCGTCTGGCGTTCGATGTCATCACAGTGCCGCCGCTGCGCAAACGCCAGGATGACATCTTGCCGCTAGCGCATAGTTTCGCCGTGAATATGTGCGCAGAGCTCGGGCGTTCGCACTTTGCCGGATTTTCTCATCGCGCCGCGTCCACGTTGCTGCAAAACGAATGGCCCGGCAATGTGCGAGAGCTCAAGAATGCGGTAGAGCGATCGGTGTATCGCAGCGAAGACACCGACGATGTCATCGATCACATCGTGTTCGATCCGTTTGATTCACCCTTTGCGTTGGTTGATAACAGCGAGACTGCACCAACCACGGCCACGCGATCCGTCCGTGCGCGTGATAACCATGATGACATTCGATTGCCTGCCGACTTGCCACTTGAGCGTGACAAGTTTGAACGACGCTACCTGATCGCGGCATTGGCACGCGCCAGCTACAGCCAGAAAACGGCGGCCGGCTTGCTCAGCCTAACGTATCACCAGTTTCGCGCGCGCCTGAAAAAACTCAACGTTGACGCGAAGCCAGACACCAACGTGCAGCGCGACGCGCGACGCCGGCAACCTCAGGCGCGGAATCTGCGGAAGTAAACGGCGCCGGCCAGGAATGCCGCCGTCACAATGAAACCTCCCCACAAGCCAGGGCTTAATAGAAAATCAATCGGCGCCAGCGCACCTAAAATGTCGATGTCGCCCGCAAGCAGTTGCCTCGCGACTTCATCCTCGTCCATCACCATCATGTCCTCGGGGAACGTCAGACCTGAAATCCCGGCGAATCCGATGCGCTCGCCAATCAGCTGCGACACATGGCCGCTGCGAAACACAATGCCCTCGAGCATCGCAATGACAATGACAGGCACAAACACCCATAGCAGCGACGAACGCTTCGCGAATGCCGAGCTCAGCAGGAACCAGCCAATGATGGGTGAGAGCCACAACGACATGGTGATCGCAATGTAGAAGGTTAGTATCCAGAACTGCACGAAGGGCAACGGCGCCCAGATCAATTCCACCGGATTACCGCCGCCGAAAAGTATCGCGAGCGATGCCAGCAAGAGCAGAATCAGCTGCGTGACGAATGCTACTGCGAACGCCATTATCGGCGCGGCAATCATGGCAGTAAGCCACTTGGAAATGACGGTTTCGGTATCGGTTACTGGCAGCGAACGCCAGAACAAAATGCTCTTGTCCTTGCGTTCGGCGTACAGCGCATCGATACCGTAAAAAAAGATAACGACAGCAACGACGAAACTAGTTAGCCCGAACGGCACTGCGAGCAGCGCGCTACCGCCAGCCAGCGTTCCAGGCGCACCGGTAAGCTCTAGCCCGGCAACGGCAACCTGGAACGATGCCCCGGTAAACACAGCAGTAAAAAACGCCAGAATAAAGCCAAAAATCAGTAACGCGCTAACAACCAACGGCGCGTAATAGAGCGCCTTGTGCTCCCATAATTCACGGCGAATCAACATCAGCATATTGGCTACCATGCGCCGCCCTCCTTACCGAGTTTCGCGACAAATAAATCGGCCAGCCCCGGTGTGCGTACATCGCCCAGCGACGCGAGTTGATCACGTGCGACACCTTCAAAGGTGAAGACAGATTTACCGAAGACTTCGCGCTCCGTCACCGGACCTAACGCACGCGCCTTGGCAACGTCATCGCCGGATGCCATGAGCTCGGTGTAGCGCTCGCTGATTTCATCAACGGATGCGTCGAGAACAAGCTTGCCATCATCGATAAACATGACGTCGGTCAGAATATTCTCAATCTCTTCGACCTGATGCGTTGTGATCACGATCGTCCGGTCTTCATCAAAGTAATCGCCAAGCAACTCTGCATAGAAGGCCTTGCGGAATAAAATATCCAAACCGAGCGTTGGTTCGTCGAGAATCAGCAGCTTGGCGTCGATCGCCATGATGATGGATAAGTGCAATTGCGCGACCATGCCTTTGGAGAGCTCTTTCACTTTCGCGTTTGGCATGACTTTGGTGCGCTGCAGCGCCTTTTCGGCGGAGCTGCGGGAAAAATTCGGGTGAACAGATTCAACGAAATCGAGCAGCTGGCTGACTTTGATCCAGCTCGGCAACACCGATACATCAGCCACGTAGCTGACCTGGTGCATGAGCTCCCTGCGATTCTTGAACGGGTCTAACCCGCACACGCTGAGTGCGCCATCACACTGGGTCAGGCCCAATACGGCTTTGAGCAACGTGGTTTTGCCGGCGCCGTTAGGGCCAATCAAACCCACAATGCGGCCGGGCTGAATATCGAAACTTACATCATCAACGGCGCGCACGGCTCCGAAGTGTTTGCTGATGCCTGTGGCCTTAACCAGAGCGGACATCACTTCCCCTTAGTATTGGTACGCGGCTTATGCCTTGTTCTTGCTGTGCTCGCCAATCTCGTTCAGAAGATCTTCCGGATCGAGCTCCAACCGCTTGATCGTGGCCACGACATCGGGCCACTGTTTTTCTAAAAATCGTTGTTTTTCTTCGCTGAGTAACCGGGTCCGGGCGCCGGGCAACACGAACATGCCTCGGCCACGCTTTTTCTCGACGAGCTCTTCGTCGACTAACTCCTGATAGCCCTTTAGGACGGTCAACGGGTTCAGGCGGTACTCCGCTGCGACGCTACGTACCGACGGCAACGCATCACCGTCACCGAGTACGCCCTCAAGCAGCATTGCCACGACACGATCCCGCAATTGCCGATAAATCGGCAGGTCGTCATTCCAATTCGGGTCCATCAGGCTCCAGTTCGCGGGCGTGTCAGTGGCGGTCATTGAGTCAGATAGATCACTCAAACGCAACTCACCTATTGGCCAGCAATGATTGTGCGCGTCGGATTGTGATCGCGCTGTTGATCGGTGGCATCCAGTTCACTGGACACTAACGCCAACGCAAACATGCCAAGTAGTACCAAAGCGACAACTCCACTCCAGGCGTTACCCTGACGTTCGGCGTGTTGCAAAACTGCGCGTTGCTGCTTCGAGACTGACATTTTTTCCGTTCCTCTGCTTTGGTGTTGTAGTCAACTATAACACTAAATCCCAACGGTGCAAGTCATAGGTCACACTTTTTCTGTTACTAAAGAAACCAATTGTGCAGTGCAACAACCCTACGAGCTGTGGGATAATGCCGGTGGGACATCGAAACTACTAACCAAGGGTCTTCCTCATGAAATCACCTGTGCGCGTCGTCATCACTGGCGCTGCTGGCCAAATCGGCTACCAACTCGCTTTCCGTATTGCTTCCGGCCAACTGCTTGGCAGCGATCAGCCTGTCGTTTTGCAGCTATTGGAAATCACTCCGGCACTGGACGCACTGAAGGGTGTTGTCATGGAGCTGGACGACTGCGCATTCCCGACACTCGCCGGCGTGGTTGCAACAGATGATGCGCAGGTCGCTTTCAAAGATGCTGACTACGCATTGCTCGTCGGTGCCCGCCCTCGTGGCCCGGGCATGGAGCGCAAAGATCTACTTGAGGCGAATGCCAAGATTTTCTCGGTACAAGGCAAAGCCATGAACGACGTTGCCAGTCGTGATATCAAAGTGCTGGTTGTCGGCAACCCGGCGAACACCAACGCGCTGATCGCACAGGCAAACGCACCAGATTTGCCTGCGGGTAACTTCACCGCCATGACGCGCCTCGATCACAACCGCGCACTGGCACAGCTCGCCGCGAAGACAGGGACTCATGTGACTGATATCGACAACATGATTATCTGGGGCAACCACTCTGCCACGCAATATCCTGATGTCAGCCACGCATCTGTCGGCGGAAAAGCGGCGACCAGCCTGGTCGACGCCGATTGGCTCACCGATACGTTCGTGCCTACCGTGCAACAACGCGGCGCGGCGATCATTAAGGCGCGCGGCGCATCATCGGCTGCGTCTGCAGCATCAGCGGCGATTGATCATATTCGTGACTGGGCGCTCGGTACGCCGGGCGACAGCTATGTCAGCATGGCGGTGCCTGCAGACGGCAGCTATGGCATCGAGCCGGGCATCATTTATTCCTACCCGGTACGCTGCAAGAACGGGCACTATGAAATTGTACAAGGTCTCGATATCAGCGACGCCAGCCGCGCGTTGATGGATGCGACTGAAACGGAATTGCGCGAAGAGCGCAGCGCCATCGAATCACTGCTGTAACAGGCACCACGGGAGCATCGGGCGTGAGTATTATCAGTACCCTTTTCTGGACACTCTTTATTATTGGCGGCGCTTTGGCGCTGGCATACCGGCGTGTCGATCTGAAAACCGCCACGATCGCCAGTGCGGCCGGCGTATTGGCGCTTCAGCTGTTTGCCAACCCGCCGGGTGTCATCGCGTTCGTGTTATGGCTGATTGTCGCCGGATTGGTTGTGCTCAACTTCGAAGACTTTCGTCGTGATCAAATCACCGCGCGTCTGCTGCGCACCTACCGCACGATGTTGCCGCAAATGTCGGACACCGAACGCGAGGCTTTGGAAGCGGGCAGCGTTTGGTGGGACGGCGAGCTGTTCACCGGTCTGCCTGATTGGGATCGATTGATGTCGATGCCCGCGCCTAAGCTGACCGAAGAAGAGCAAGCGTTTTTCGACGGCCCGACCGAAGAGCTGTGCCGCATGATTGACGACTGGCAGATCTGCCACGAACTCGCCGACATGCCGCCGGAGATCTGGGCGTATATTAAAGAGAAGCGCTTTTTTGCGATGATCATTCCGAAAGCCTATGGCGGACTGGAATTCTCGCCCTACGCAAACGCGCTGATTCTGAAGAAACTATCGACGCGCTCGACCGTCGTCGCGTCGACGATTGGCGTGCCGAACTCGTTAGGACCGGCCGAGTTGTTATTGCACTACGGCACCGACGCGCAAAAGCAACGCTATCTGCCCGGACTCGCATCAGGCGATGAGATCCCGTGTTTTGCTCTCACCTCCCCGCAAGCCGGATCTGACGCGGCAGCGCTGATCGATTCCGGTGTCGTTTGCAAAGGCCAGTGGGAAGGTGAAGAAATTCTCGGCATCAAACTGAACTGGAACAAGCGTTACATTACGTTAGCGCCTGTTGCAACGGTATTAGGCCTCGCGTTCAAACTGCAAGACCCTGACCACCTGATCGGTGATGTTGACGACTACGGCATTACCGCCGCGTTGATTCCAACGAATACCCCGGGTGTTGTGCACGGGCGTCGCCACTTGCCATTGGATGTGCCGTTCCAGAACGGTCCGACCAGCGGTAAAGATGTGTTCGTACCGCTCGACTACATTATCGGTGGTCCGGATATGGCCGGCAAAGGCTGGAAAATGCTCGTCGAGCTGCTGTCGGTCGGTCGTGCAATTACGCTGCCGTCCAGCGGTGCTGGTGGCGGTCAGGCCGCAACGTTTGCGACCGGCGCGTACGCGCGCATTCGCAAGCAGTTTCATTTACCGATTGGCCGCTTTGAAGGTGTTGGTGAAGCGATCTCACGGATGGCTGGCAACACTTACATCATGAACGCGGCTGTGGACGTTACCGCTGGCGCGATTACCGAAGGCGAAAAACCAGCCGTACCGTCCGCCGTGCTGAAATATCACTGCACCGAACTTGGCCGTGAAGTCGCTAACGACGGCATGGATGTTCAAGGTGGTAAAGGCGTCATGATGGGCCCGCGCAACTATCTGGGCCGTGGTTACATGGCAG
>JBCBZK010000046.1:0-24376 GCA_039815365.1 Pseudomonadota bacterium
CACGAGATTTTATCGACGTGGATGTTGCAGAGTATCAATCCGGATACCTTGGCGGCACTTTTCCGTATTTCCGGAGAGACACCTCCGACAGAGATAGAATCCGTGAGCTTTCAGTACTTGGTACCGGCATTCATGCTGTCGGAGCTTGAGTTCGCATTCAAGGCCGCATTTTTTGTCATGGTGCCTTTTCTTCTGGTCGATCTCGCGGTCGCTAGCATCTTGATGTCCCTCGGTATCATCATGCTACCGCCGATCACGGTTTCTCTGCCAATCAAGATCATGTTGTTCGTGTTGGTGGATGGTTGGACGCTGATCGGTATCACGGTTGCTGAAAGCGCGCTGACCTGACGATTTAGTTGGCAGTGTCACAGTATTCGCATCAGCAGCCAACCGATCGCGGGGTATCTCACATTGCATTATGGGAGGAGTTTGCCAAGGAGCGAACGGATAGTCACAGGGAAGTTTTGTTTCTTCGCTACTACGACTGGGCCATGCGTGTCTGTCGTCAAACCCCGCTTACGCTTCGGGGTTGTATGGTTGATCGAGATGACCTTGAAAATGGTGTCTGCGAAGAGCTTTTAAAGTGCATTGAGAAGTATGACTACCAGCGCGGAGTGCCATTCGAAGGGTTTGCTTTCCGCCGAATACGCGGCGCCGTACTGAATCAGATCAGCGGTGAGGTTCGTCACTTGAAAGGTCGGTTGTCCGCATCACAGGGCGTGCAGCCGGAGCGATCAACTGCGTTGCGCGATGCTGTCGCCGAGATCGAGATGTTGGCGGTTGAGGTAATGTTGGAGGAGTTCAATCGCAGCCAAACGAGTGCGCAAGAAGCGGAGCTTTTTCAGCGCACAGAGCTTGTGCAGCTGATGCGGGTGGCGATGGAGTCACTGACGACTCGCGAGCGAGATGCGGTTAACTCTCACTTCTTTGTGGATAAGGATAAGTCCGAGGTCGCACGCGATTTGTCGATTAGCAGAGGGCGGGTCTCACAACTCATCGCTTCGGCGTTGACTAAGCTACGACGATACCTGATGAACAGTGTGGTTGATGATCTAACAGAGTGGTGATCGACAGGTTTTCGATAGATATCGGATCAGTTATCGCTATGTAGTGAGGCTGGTGTTAACCGATCACATGGTTTACACCTTGTTCCGGACGTAAGCTTCCCCATCTGAGTAACAGCGATCAGTTAAGCGTTCTGGCGGTCTTAGCCGAGGTGTACTCGGTTGCGGAAGCTCACGTGAGTATGCGAGCCGCGTTCCTCGGCGCCATCAAGACAGACCAAGAAAAGTGCCACGTAGCGGCTCTCGTTCGTGCCCACTTTTGCCGTGTGACCGACGAAAATGGTGCAAAATGTTCTAAAGTGGTGCTCTGGATTAATTTGGTAAAACGTAGTTAAAACGTAGTTAAAACAATTAGTAACGATCAATACCCGTTGATATACACTGCAGCACTCAAGACAGACCTGCCCTCCGAAGGCAGGGGTCGCAGGTTCGAATCCTGCCGGGCGCGCCACCTGACTCTCCAAATGAGTGGCCCTATGATCCTCGCTCAAGTTCGCTACGCTTTCGTGGCTGCTCGGATTTGGGTGCTTGGCTATAGTCTCCCCAAGGGCCATCGCGTTCTGTGATAACCGAGCGGACTCCATGATCGCGTGCGTCTCGGACAAATTGCCGGCCTTCAGGCGTGTTGCGCATAATGCCATCCAGGATCGGGCCTAACGTTTGGGTGCTCTGGAGGCCCATGTTGTCGTAAGCCTGATTGACGATCAGCTTCATTGAGATCAGCTGAGTGAGCGGAATCGTTGTGAGCTTTTCTGCGAGCTTTTGTACCTCACTATCAAGATCCTCAAGCGGGTAGGAGAAGTTAATCAATTCAATCTTGGCGGCTTCCTCGCCGCTGATCCACTCACCTGTCAGCGCGTAATATTTCGCTTTGGCCAGGCCAAGACGATAGATCCACATGCCCGACAAATGACAGCCCCACACGCGCGCATACGGCGTGCCCAAGCGCGCGTCATGCGAGGCAATCACAAGGTCGGCACACAGCGCCAGCTCAGACCCGCCGCCCACACAATAGCCATGGATTTTGGCAATCGTCGGTTTACCACCGCGATGCAGACCCATAAACGTTGGCATGTACTGGGTGTAAGGATCGGTCACGGTCTGAACATCTTTGCCCGGATCATAGTCCTCCTCTTTGACCGTGGGCGTGTGCTCAAGTCCGTTGGAAAAGTCGAAGCCACCGCAAAAATTGTCGCCCGCTCCTTCAAGAACAATGACCTTAATCTCTTCATCGGTGTTTGCGCGGCGCAACGCGTCGTTCAGTCCGTACATCATTTCAGGCTGAATAGTGTTCGCCTTGTCCGGACGGTTGAGGGTGATAGTCGCGATTGCGTCTTCCGTCGAATACTTCACAACTGGCTCTGACATATTAGGGCTTCCTTTGCTACGCACTGTCATAGATAATTTGACCGGTCGGTCAAATTATCTAGAGGTTTGCCCTCGTGTGTCAACAAATTATCGGGCAGAAGAATCGAGCATTCGCCGAGCGTTGCTTTCTGACCAGCAACGACAGACGTGACTGAGCGTGCAGTCAAAATCAAAGAACCATTGTCGAGAGAGGATCGATAGCGATATGAAACCCAAAGACAGGTTGTTGGCTGAGGCGCGTATTCAATTCGCGGTTAAAGGATTGGACAGAGCGAGTCTCTCGGCGATTGCTGAGGCAATTGGTCTCACCAAGCAGATCCTGCTTTATCATTTTGGGACGAAGGAAAAACTGTACGGTACGGTTCTGCGCGAGATCGCAGACCGCCATATCCAGGTGATTGAGGAGGTCAATACCACGCCCGGGCTACCTGCGGAAAAGCTCAAGGCGATCTTTCACGCTTCCTTCGTGAACGCGATCGCCAATCCGCTTGAGGCGCAGCTCTTAATGCGAGAGTTGCTCGACAACGAAAGTCGAGCACGTGGCGCGCATGTCTGGTACTTGCAACCCGCGCTGGAACTCATCACCGATCTTCTTTTGTCGGTACCTGCATGGGCGGATACCGGTCGTGCACAAGCGCTTTTGAGTGTCTACCAACTGCTAGGCGCGATCAATTACTTCGCCATATCTCAGCCTACTCTAGAGCACATGTTCGGCAAACGACGCGTGTCTACACTCAAGAAGGATTTCCCAAAGCAACTCGACATCTTGGTCGAAGCCATTCTTGAGAATACTTGATAGCGAGCGCGGTGTAGCACCTCCCGAAGAAGCCGGTCATCGATGGGCGCAGAATTATTTTGACCGGTTTTCGGCACGCCCGCTGCTAGACGTCATGAGGCACAACGATGGGAGGCCGACATGACAACAACAAGACACAATCTGCAGCTACGCAGAGTTTTCGCAAATCTGACACTGAAACGCAGTATCCCGGTCCTGAGCGCAGCCGTGCTTGTGGCCTGTGGCGGCGGTGGTGGGGGGGGCGGAAGCACGACGCCACCGGTAGCGACAAACAACGCGCCGAGTATCAGCTCGGATGCACGCTTGATCGTCGCTATAGACGGCACGACGACGCTGCAGGCGACCGGTTCCGATCCCGATGGAGATATGCTGAGCTACACGTGGAGCCAAAATCAGGGGCTTCCTGTTAGCAATGCATCGGGTGCGGATTCGGCCTCGTATTCTTTCAACGCACCAAGTGACGTGGATACGCTCGTGTTCACGGTCAGCGTGTCCGACGGTTCACTTTCTGATTCCACCGATGTGCAGTTGGTGGTAGTCGAGAACGTCGCGGACGCTGTATTTATCGATGGTGCGTTTGCCGGGACAGCGGATGGATCTATCGATGCGCCATTTCCGTCACTGCGCGATGCGGTTGAGTCGGGCTCGAATACAGCCGATTACTACATCAAATCACTGCCAAACGGCGACAGCTACGACATCACGGGTAACAACGATTTCGACGCTCTACGGCTCGAGTCGAACAGTCTGTACGGCGGCTATGATGACAACTGGCTTCGCGATGTCGATAACAATCGCACCCTGATGACGGGTGCCGCGCAAGCGCTGCGGTTTGACAATTTTGCCGAGCCCACAACGGTATCCGGACTAGACTTGATGGGTCAGCCGATCACCGAGGACACCAGTTCAACTTCAGTGATTGTCATTCGGGCGAGTAATTCGAGTGAATCGTTCCGCGTGGTGTCCAATACGCTCACCGCGCCTGATGCATCGACATCATCGTTTCGCAACTACTCAGCGAATAGTATCGCCGTACGCCTGTTTGATATCGAAACAGCAGAAGTGCTGGGGAACATGCTGATCGCAGGTTCAGGTGGTGCCGCCAGTAATCGCACCGATCGTTCTGACGGTCAGGGCGACAATGGCCCTGCCGGCGACAACGCGGGCACTGATGGCAACGAGAACGGCGGTGCGGGCGGGAGGAGTGCTAACTCCTTTTACAGTGGTGGAAACGGCGGTGATGGCGGCACCAGTGCCAACGAAGACGGCGATACGGGCAGGACTGGCAGCAGTCGCACGATATCACCGCAAGCATTGGGCGGCGCCGGCGGTGCCGGCGGCATTGGCAGCCGCGAAGATGGCCTCAATGGTTCCAACGGGCAGGACGGCTTCTTGTTCGGTGTCACGGGACGAGGCGGTAATGGGTTCGGCGGTAATAGCGATGAGAACTATGTTGTCGGCGGTGGTTTGTTTGGTTTTACTGGTTATGCGGGCGCCGGCGGTGGTGGCGGCGGCGGTGGCGAAGCCACGTTTATCGGTGGTGACGGTGGCGGCGGTGGCGGCGGCGGCGGCGGCGCAAGTGGCGGTGCCGGCGGATTCGGCGGCAATAATGGTGGTGCGTCCATCGCGATTGATATCGCTGAGGTGACCACCGCATTGATTGACGACAACGACATCACAACCAACAACGGCGCACTCGGTGGTGAAGGTGGTCGCGGTGGTGCTGGTGGCGTCGGAGGCGTCGGTGGTGCCGGTGCTGCCGGGACGGCCGGTGGCGGCGATGGCGGTGACGGCGGCGCGGGCGGTGACGGTGGCTTTGGCGGCTACGGCGGCAGCGGTGGCGGTGGCCCATCATTCGGTATTCACGTGGGCAGTAGTACTGGTCCGACGATCAGCAACAACATGATCAGTGTCGGCGACGGTGGCAACGGCGCGGGCACGCGCTCGGGCATATCCAGCGCGGCAGGCGAAGGTGGTTGGTCGGTCGGCATTTTCGATACGGAACTCAACGATGGCATTACGCCAACGCTGGATAACAATACGATTACGCCAGGGAACGCCGGGCTGAGTGGGGCGAGCACGCCGGTGGCGGGTTTTTCAGGCGAGACCAATTTCTAGCGAGAGATAGGCAAGGGAAATGCCAACAAGGGCGATCGCATCAATTGATCGGTGCCCAACAACACAACGGGCCAGTCCTTAATAGGGCTGGCCCGTTGCATGCTTAATAAGGATTCCAAATGACGCTCTCAAATGATCGCCTCCAAAAGCACAGCTTCCTGACTAGCATGTACAACGACTGAAGGATGTTGCCGATTGATTGAACTGCGAGGCGCCTCCCCGCACAATCAAGAAAACCACTTGGAGAGGAACATGCGGGGAATCAAGATCGTAAGCCTTCTGCTGATCGGCATGATTGCGTCTGGCGCGTCATTCGTGGCCTATGCCAAAGACGTCATCGATCCGGGGCTGATGAGTGCGTTCAAGTGGCGCCACGTCGGGCCGTACCGTGGTGGCCGCGTGACGACGGTCGCTGGAGTGCCGAACAACCCACAGCTCTACTACATGGGTGCAACCGGCGGCGGCGTCTGGAAAACCGAGAACGCTGGCATTTCCTGGACCAATATCAGTGACGGCTATTTTGACGTGGGCACTATTGGCGCCGTCGCTGTTGCCGAATCCGACCCTAACGTCATTTATGTAGGCACGGGCGAGAAGTCCATCCGCGGCGTCACTACCAGCGACGGCGACGGCATGTGGAAATCCGTCGATGGCGGCGACACTTGGGCACACATTGGTTTGCCAAAAGCCGGTCAGATCGCTCGCATCAAAATTCATCCGCAAAACCACGACGTCGCTTATGTTGCCGTTCAGGGTCAAATCTGGGGTCCCAGCAAAGAGCGCGGCGTGTACCGAACCAACGATGGTGGCGACACCTGGGAAGCGGTGCTGCAGGTTGACGAGCAAACCGGTGCAACGGACTTGCGCATGGATCCGACGAACCCGCGCGTTCTCTACGCTTCGATGTGGGAGCATGGCCGCAAGCCTTGGTACATTTTGTCCGGCGGCACCGCAGGTGGCGTCTTCAAGTCGACCGATAGCGGTGATAGCTGGGAGAAGCTCACGAACGGGCTGCCTGAGATGATTGGCAAAGTCGGCATCGACGTCAGCGCCAGCAATCCGCAGCGCCTCTATGCGATCGTCGAGGCGATGCCTGGCGAGGGTGGTTTGTATCGTAGTGATGACGCTGGCAAAACCTGGGAGCTCAAGAATGCTACCCGCATTTTGTGGACGCGCTCTTGGTATTACCAGCACATCGCTGCAGACCCCGTCAATGAGGACACGGTGTATGTGCTCAATGCACCGTTCATGAAGTCGATCGACGGTGGCGTGACGTTTGAAAAGAAATCGATGCCGCACGGCGATCATCACGATCACTGGATCAATCCGACCAACAACCTCAACCAGATCAACGCGAACGATGGCGGCGCGACGATCACATTTGATGGTGGCAAGAGTTGGTCGAGCTTGAATAACCAGCCGACTGCACAGTTCTACCGCGTCAATACCGACAATCAGTTCCCGTATCGAATTTATGCCGGTCAGCAGGACAACAGCACGGTCGCGATCTTGAGCGAGACGTACGACGGCGGTATCGGCAACGACGATTTCTTCCCTGTTGGTGGCGGCGAAAGTGCGCATATCGCCTTTGACGAAGACGATCCGCGCTTGATCTACGCGACGACGATTAATGGCACGCTGACGGAGTATGATGCCCAGACGAAACGCCAGCGCCAGATCAAACCGTATCCGGAGATGGTCTTCGGCATGCATTCAGCAGACCTGCGCTATCGCACCAATTGGAATGCGCCGGTCACATCATCGCCGCAAGACCCATCGGTCATCTACTACGGCACGGAGAAGGTGTTACGCACTGACGACCGCGGCCTGACGTTTACCGAAATCAGCCCGGACTTGACCAAGAACGAAAAGGACAAGCAGCGTGCGAATGGTGGCCCGATTACGGCTGAGAATGTTGGCGCCGAGTTTTACGGAACGCTGCTCACAATCACCGCATCGCCGCACGAGAAAGGCGTCATCTGGGTGGGTAGCGATGACGGCTTAATCCATGTCACGCGCAACGAAGGTGGCGATTGGGCGAACGTAACGCCCGGCAATCTGCGCGGTGCGATGATCAACTCAATCGATGTCAGCCCGCACGATCCGGGCACTGCCTACGTCGCCGTCGCCGGTTATAAAATGAACGACTTCAAGCCGTACATTTTCAAACTCACCGATTACGGCCGACGCGCAAAACGCCTCGACGACGAATTGCCGCAGGACAGTTTTATCCGCGTCGTTCGCGAGGACCCGGAGCGTGAAGGTTTGTTGTACGCCGGTGGTGAGCGCGGCATGTATGTTTCTTTTGATGATGGTAACAATTGGCAGACGCTGGAAGCCGGTTTGCCGCCGGTTCCGGTCACCGACCTGCAGGTGCGGCAGGGTGATCTAGTCGCGACAACACAGGGGCGCGGAATATTTGTGCTGGATGACCTCAATCCGTTGCGTGAGCTAAATAAGGCGTTGAACGATACCGACATTCATTTGTTCACCCCGACGACTACCGAAATGGTGCAACGTGGCGGTCGCAAAGGCGCGAACGAAGGTAGCAATCCGCCGCGTGGCGTGGCGTTAACCTACTACCTAGCCGAAGCGCCCGAAGGCCCATTGACGATCGACATTGCCGACAGCAGTGGCAATGTCGTGCGCTCTTATTCAACAGAAGAAGGTGACTTCGAGCGGTGCATCATAAGTACGATGGATCAGCGCATTCCCGTTACCGTTTCCTACCCGACAAAAAATGCAGGCGCCAACCGTTGGGTCTGGAATTTCCGCCACGATGGGCTCACCTGCATCGATGACGTGAAAGTGTTCGAGGGATTCAACGGTCGGCGCGTGATGCCTGGCGAATACACGGCTACGGTTCGTGCTGGAACGCTCACGGCATCTGCCCAATTGTCACTAACGGCGGATCGGCGTGTTGCGGCGAGCAATGAGGATTTTGCAGCGGCAGATCAACGTAGCGCTGAACTGAGCGACATGTTTGGCCAGATGATGACTGCTATCGATACCGTGCGCCGTTCACGCACCGAAATCGAGACACTGTTGAACGACAACGCAAGCGATGACGCGTTGCAGCAGGTTGGTGTCGCTGCAGTTGATGCGCTGACACGCTGGGAAGAGACGGTCTACCAGACAGAATACGAGACTTACGAAGATGAGGACAACCTTCCGCCGCGGCTCGTAAAACAAGTGCGGCATTTGCTGGTTGTCATCGATCGATCTGGTCCGCCAGTGGCAGCGGGCGCTGAAGCGCGCTTGGGTGATTTGCGGCAGCAGTGGAACGCACTGCAAGTTGAACTCGACCAGATCTACGCGAGCGAGGTTGCCCAGATTAACCGCTGGGCGAAGCAGAACGCTGTCCCGTATGTGAGCGGTCCAAGCAAGTCGTCTGGCGCGGGTCGTTAGAACACTGACGCGCCTTGGTTCGACCAGACAGCGGGCCCGGTTCGATACAGATTCGTTACCCGTCGTGATGCAAAACCTGTCAGAATCCTGTCTGGGCGAGCACGGCCGACTGCGCCTTTGTATTGCCGCTGACACACAGTTTGTGCGGCGCGTGTGCCTCGACACTAGTTGCTAGGGATTCAGTTACTGATTCCGAGCGTTTTTGAACATTGGAGACACCATGAAGATTGCACTGATCATTGAGAACAGCCAGGCCGCGAAGAGTAGCATCGTTCACACGGCTTTGAAGAACGCAGCAGAGCCTCTCGGTCATGATGTTCATCATTATGGTATGTACAGTGCAGACGATTCGGCCAGCTTGACGTACGTGATGAACGGTCTGCTAGCGGGCGTGTTGTTGAATTCGCAAGCGGCGGATTTTGTGATCACGGGCTGCGGCACTGGAATGGGTTCTATGCTCGCATGTAATGCGATGCCCGGCGTTGTCTGCGGCTTGGTCATTGACCCAACGGACGCGTTCCTATTTGGCCAGATCAACGATGGCAATGCGATGGCAATGCCTTATGCGAAAGGTTTCGGTTGGGCTGCCGAACTCAACCTCGAAGACTGCTTTAAGAAATTGCTCGAACACGAACGCGGCGTTGGCTATCCCAAAGAGCGTGCAGCAATCATGGCGAAGAACCGCGGTATTTTCGCCGGGGTCAAGGCTGCGGCGACTCACGACATTCTCACTGTTTTAAAGTCGGTTGATCAGGACCTTCTCAAAAGTGCGGTCGCTGGCGAGCAATTTTCCGAGCTGTTTTTTGCCAACTCGAAGAATGCCGAGATTTCTGACTACATCAAGTCAGTGCTGGGTAGCTGAGCTCTAATACCAGGACTACGCATTTGGTGTAGGCACAGCGATTTCTTAAGTGGGTAAAAGTCATTGCTCGTAACACCACATTTCGTAAAGCGATGTTGCTAGAGCGATCTCACGAACGTTAGCAATTCGTTTCTGTCAGCTGCGCTTAACGACATAAAGTACTTTTGCGATGCCTCTGCTTCTCCACCGTGCCAGAGTATCGATTCTTCGATTGATCGTGCTCGACCATCGTGCATAAAACCGCGATTTGGGTAGTTCGCCTCAATGATACCCAGTCCCCACAGTGGTGCTGTCCGCCACTCTTGCGCATTGTCGTTATCACCCGGGTCGGCCAGTAACGGACCCATGTCGTGTGTCATCAGGTCTGTATACGGCCACAGCAGTTGATTGGAGAAAGGCAGTGTTTCGGCGTTGCCTGTCAATATCACTGGAACGTGGCACGCCGAACAACCAGCAAAACCGAATAGGTTTTGACCCCTCATAGAATAGTCTGATCTGCGATCTGGGACACCCATGTAACGGACGTAGTCAGCCAATGCGTCTAACTCGTGCTGTTCTATCTCGAGTGCACAATCGCTTGTACAAGACGTGTCATTGTCTATGCCCATATCGTTGAGCAGTGCGGTACCGATTTGATCGCGAACAGAATGATGAGCGTTTTTCCAACCCAGCAGTTTTAGCTTGCCGTCGCTGGTGCTCATGACTCCTGAGATGTTGTCCTTATTGGTATCCTTCGGGTCATGAAAGTGTTGGATGTATTCTGGATCTGTTGCCTCGAGCAATCCCCAGCCGAACAGCAGTGGCGCAATGCGAAACTGCACGTCCGCAACGCGTCCAGCAGATCGCGTGATGTGACCTTCGCGCCAGCTCAGCGTTACAGCCGTTCCGTCATCGTACGTTATCGTTCTCTTGTGGTCGACGAACCGAACGACGGCCTCTGGATCAGCACGGTGAGCATGTCTACGAGAAATCTGCGCGCCGAATTCCAGCCTGCCTTCGATGGTTGCAGGCTGAGTAACGACAGGTGGTCGTAGTGTGTGTCCGCGTTGTGCTGTTTCGATATGGCAGCTAGAGCATGTTGGTTCGTCAAAATAAGGACCAATAAGCGTCTTACCATCGCGATCCCTGTTTGACCAGTCGCGATAAAACAAGTCCTTGCCAAGCGTTCTTTGATCCGTTGGGTCAAAGGAGCGAAGCATCGCGGCGTCATGGTTCGGGCGCGCCGTGAACGTTAAGAACTGTCCTCCCGGTCGCGTGGGATCGACAACGGCTGTATCGCTAAACAGTCGATTGTCGTCACTGCTGCAAGCTGCGAGGAAAACTATGAGTGCGCCACAAACGAAGTCGCGCAGCCGATTGACCATGCCGAAGTAGCGCCTACCTGCGATCAAACATAGCTAACCAACAACGAAAGTACCGCGCATCATCGACGTATGACCTGGAAACGAGCAAAAGAACGCGTACTGCTTTCCTTTTTCTAGATTGGTTAGTGAAAATGTAATCTTATCTTGTTCGCCGCCGCCGATAAGTTTAGTTGCTGCAATCACTCTGCCGTCGTCTTTCGATAGATAGTTGTTCTCGGCGCCCGCTTGGATTCCCGCCTGAGCGATTGGATCAACGTCGTCCATCGTACTGAGAACCCAGTTATGACCCATGGCGATCGACGGTAGCGAGCCGGTATGAACGAGCTCGATTGAGAAGTCCTGACATTCGCCGTCCACAGCTATATCTGTGATGCTGTATTTGAGGGCATCACCGACCTCAATTCGAGCGGCGCACTGTGCGTTGGCAAGACCAGAGAGTGATAAAAAAAGAACGAATAGTGCTACTTGACGCATATACGGTACCTCCAAGGTTGTTGCAAATGGTAATACGAATCATTATTATTTGCAACAACCTTGGAGGTATATGTGCGCACGCGTAAAACTCTGGAGATCACAAATCCTTCGTCTACTTCGAGGTCACCCTTGGCTTTTAGCGTTAGATCGCGTGTTTTTGGCTGTACCTGTGAGCCAATATCGAACGCTCAAGTTGTTTTGACACTGTCATTGAGCGTCCAAAGCCCTCAGCGACGATCTGGCTGTGAGCAAGAGGCGTATGCTGGCTAACGTATGGCGCGTTATTGCTTTGGTTTGGGGCGCAGGCGGATTCTTTTTGCTACTTTGCTTCACGATCTACCGCTTGTCCCCGTTTGTTTGCGAGAGTGTGCTTGTTCCCTGGCATTGGTGGCACCACATCGTGTGGTGGACAAACATTGGCGCGATGGCTTGGTTCGAAGGCTATCGAGGTTTTCAGTGTGCTTTTTCCCCACGGTTTGGTGCAAGAGCGTCAGTCCTTTGGAGATCTTCGACTCCGTTGCAAGCAGCGCTCGCGCCGCTTATCTTAATGGGCTTCTTACAGGCTCCACGGCGACGCGTGCTCACTGCAGTATTCATCGCCGTCGGCGTCACAATGATTGTTTTCGTCTACAAGCTACTCCCGCAGCCTTGGCGAGGTATTCTGGATGCAGGTGTAATCGTTGGCCTTGCATGGGGTTTGGTAGCGACGATATGGTCATGTATTGATGCGATAATGTATCAACCTATTGTTGACCCCGAAGTGATTTGACTTAATCGGTGTAGATCGGTCGGCACAGAATGGTGCCGCATCCGAAATTGATTTTGATCATGGTTTCGTTGGCCTATATGCTTGAGATAACAATGGCAGGTAGCCCAAAAGAGTTCCCAACCGGCAATTTTCTCGTCTACGATGGCGAATGTCCGTTTTGCCGGAAGTACGTCGCGATGGCGAGGCTGCAAGCTCAAGTTGGGCCAGTGACCGTTATTAGCGCACGTCAAGATCATGTCATTGTCGATATCCTGAAATCGAAAGGAATCGACCTGAATGAGGGTATCGTTTTTGCGCAAGACGGCGTCATATTCTTCGGAGCAGAATGCATGACCCGGCTGGCCATTCTCTCCAATCGGCATGGGCTAATGAACTCTCTTCACGCCTGGCTGTTCCGATTCCCACGCGTTGCGAAGGCGGTCTACCCAATACTCAAGATTGGTCGCCAGGCAGTCTTGCGCTCTCTGCATAAGAGCCCCATCGGAGACTAAATACAAAAGCTATCGCAAATGAGAATCATTACTGTTACCGTTTAGTTTGTTTTCGAGAATCAACGAAGGTAATGAACTAATGAACAGAAGATTTCTAGCGATGGTTGTGTTAGCGAGCACCCTTGGGCTTGCGGCATGCGAGGGCGACGACGGTGCACCGGGCGCGGCAGGTGCTGCGGGGGCTGCCGGAGCTGCAGGTACCGCAGGGCCTGCAGGTCCGGCAGGTAACGACGGCAGCGGTACGAGTGTCGGAGTAGTCGCCGATACTGTCACGACACTGGCCAATGACCTTCGCGGTCTTACTTACGCTCAGGTTGCGCCGCACGAAAACAAGATTTATGCATCTGGACACTTAGGCACAACCGATGCGACCCGTCAGATCGTTGTTGCGCGTTTTTTTGCAAACGGCGATGTCGACACGAGTTTCGGTGGCGACGGTTTTGTTGAATTGACCGCCACCGCAGCTACTGGGAGCAGTGATGAAACGGCCTACAGCGTCACCGAATTGCAAAGTGGCGACGTTGTTGTAGCCGCGAATGCAGTCGATGCCGACGGTGGTTCTTCCGTTTATTTGTTCCGTTTGGATGCCGACGGTAACCCTGTAGCCGGTTGGGGCGATGCTCAAGGGAAAGCAGAAGTCGTTTTTGGCTACGCAAATGCTGACAACGCAACATTCCCAGGCGCACCTGGCGCATTACCGTCGGACCTTTCTTGGGACATCCAGACAGACCGCAGCGTTGTGGCTGATCGCGTAGTTGTTTTCGGCCAAGGATCGGCAAGCGATGGGACGCGTACCGATCGTGATCGCTATATCGCCCGTTTGAACATCACCGCCACGGGTGCTGAGACGGATGCGACGTTCAATGGTGGTAGTGCTTTCTCATTCAACGCAACGGGTGTCCTGAACGACAACAACCGTAGAGGTACTGTAGAGGCTGATGGGAAAATCGTCTCTGCCGGTTACACAGACTTGGGTGGCGCACTCGATAATCACGTATTCCTGATTCGTCTGGATGCGACAGGCATGTTAGACGCCACGTTCGGTGGCTTCAGTGATGAACCTACGATCACGGCAACCCCAGGAATTGCTGTCTTCAATCCTTTCAAGGTTGATCAAGGCTTTACGGAGGCCTACGCCGCTGGATTCCAGCAAAGTACGTCGTCTTACGTCGTCGTCGGCTACGTCGGTGCGACGGGTACGGGGGTTGCGTCAACGCTGGGTTATGAAACAACCGTAGCTCAAGACGTTGGTGTATTCAGAGTCTCCAGCGGTACTGCAGCTGCGATTGACACCGGCTGGGGCAACATGGGCACTCAAGTTGTCCAAAGCGAAGGCAAAGGCTACCCAACTTCAGAAGATCGTGGTCGCCATATCGTCGTCCTGGACGATGGCCGGAGTGTTGTAGCGGGTCGATTTGGCGGCAGTCCTGCGGCGTTTGTCTTTACTGCCGACGGTCAACCAGATACGCGTGTATTCGGTGACGGCATCATAGAGCTACCAAACGACACCATATCGAGTCAGTTTTTTGGCATCGCATTGTCTCCGGACGGTTCGCGTGTTGCATTTTCGACTAATAGCGATGACAACGGTGCGCGCGTCGTTGTTGTGAAAGTTGCGTTAGACTAGAAATCTTTGCGAACAGTCAGGGCCTCCGCATCTTCGGAGGCCCTGACTTTTACGATCAGGCGTTTTCTATGAATCAACAAGCAATACACCCAAATCTTATTAAACAAATCTGTCGCGCTTTTGTTACGGCAACCACTGCATCATTTGTTATCGCATGCGGTGGCGGTGGCGGTGGCGGTGGCGGCAGCACGCCTGTTGCGACACCGCCACCAACAACACCGCCGCCGACAATGACTACCGGTGACGACGCGCGACGCGCGGTATTGGCTGATATCGGTACACAGATTATTCTCCCCGCGTTGCAATCTTTTAATACTGACGCCGCTATGCTCGCGTCAGCGACAATGAGCGTTGCCTCTGCTCCTAGTGATGCCACAGCGACAGATCAAGCACGAACCGCATGGAACTCAGCCATGGACTCTTGGCAGCGAAATGAGGTGTTGCAAGTTGGACCTTCGGGACGGTCGAGCAATCCCGATGCTGTGGCGGGTGGTCAGGATTTTCGAGAGTTCATTTACTCGTTTCCATTCACGCTGGATATCTGCGCTCTGGAGCAAGCCGCATTCGATGGTAGTGCCGTCAATGGGGCGACGCCGATTAACATCACCGGGTTAGGAGCGCTTGAGCATTTGTTGTTCACGGATGCAGCGCCAGCGTCTTGCAGTGCGCAGCCAACTGCTTCTGCTCGGGCATCACACGCCAATAGGTTGGCTGAACGCATTGCGGTTCTCGCCAACAGCCTCGTGCAAAGATGGGAATCGACCGATGGTGATTTTATTGGTCAGTGGAGCACAGCAGGGTTGTCGACGAGCGTCACTTACTCAACGCCACAGTCGGCGCTGGATGCTTTATCCATAGCTTTATTCTATGTTGAGAAAGTTACAAAAGACCGCAAAGTTGCGCAGCCAGCTGGATTGCCTGTGACTGGCTTGTCGTGCTCGCAGCCAGCAAGTTGTCCGGAATTCCTCGAATCTTCGCTATCGACTCGATCTGGCACTAATTTGTTGATTAACATTCAAGTTTTCCGCGATGTGTTTACAGGCTTGAACGGCGGCATGGGTATCAACGATCTGTTGACGGGGATTGACAGGGAGGATGTGGCGACCGAGGTGATTGCTGAGTTGGATGCAGCGATCGCTAGTATCACTTCGATCCAAAATGGTGCTGGTTTCGATGCATCCGTTTCTGCGATTAATGATCGAAATGAGTGCATCAATGCTTCTGCCAATTCGCAAGGATTGGAGCCATGTGCATTCCACGGTGTATTGAAAACAGCGATGGACACGTTTCGTGGACCGGTTGTATCTGCGCTGAGCCTCGCTATTCCTCAGTCGGCTGCCGGCGACAACGATTAAGGAATCATTCAAGCAGCAATGAATCTCCAATCAACGCAGGGCTGGTCCCTGCGCACCCTTAGTTTTCTAACAACGCCGCATAATATCGCGGCGTTGGCCGTTTTTCGCATCCTTATTGGCAGCCTGATGTGCTTCGGCGCATTGCGTTTTATGTACAACGGTTGGATAGAACGTCTTTTTATCGATCCGGATTTCCACTTTAAGTACTGGGGTTTCTCTTGGGTCCAGGTGCCCGGCGAAACAGGTTTGTATCTGCTCTATAGCGTTATTGCATTTAGCGCGTTTATGGTCGCCTTAGGCGCATTCTATCGAGTCTTTATTGTCGCGTTTTGGTGTCTTTTCACCTATGCGGAGTTAATGGATGTCACGACCTATCTGAATCACTATTACTTCGTTAGCGTCGTCACGTTTATTCTGTGTTTTCTGTCGCCCCACCGAGCGTGGTCAGTGGACGCGTGGCGTCGACATTCGATTCGTGCAGACACGCTGCCAGCGTGGCAGACCTACTGGTTGCGGTTCCAAGTCGCTTTGCTTTACTTCTATGCGGGTCTAGCGAAATTCGAAACTGACTGGTTGTTGCATGCGCAGCCGCTCAATATCTGGTTGCCGCCGCTGAGTGGTTTACCATTCATTGGGCCGTTCTTGGAAAGAACCTGGGTTCATTTTACGTTTTCGTGGTTCGCGTTCGCCTTCGATACGTTCATTATTGCTTTCATGCTGTATAAGCCAACACGAATCTATGCATTTTCTATCATCCTGATTTTTCACTTTTTTACCCACTTATTCTTCAACATCGGGCTATTTCCATTGATCATGGTTTTTGCAGTCCTCGTCTTTTTCGATGCAGACTGGCCACGCGTCGTCGCTTCGCGTTTAGGATTTGTTCTGAATCAATCAGGTTCTCTACCAGTTCGTTCGCTAAGATGGAGCAGCGCTCAAGTATTCGGTACGGCGACTGTCGCGATGTTCTGCCTGTTGCAATTCATGATCCCTTTGCGTCATTGGGCATACCCAGAAACCGTGCTTTGGAATGAACAAGGAATGCGTTTCTCCTGGCGCGTTATGCTTCGTGAGAAATCCGGAAGTCTGAGATACCGGGTCATACTCGATGATGAACGCGACGTCGTTCTGGTTTCGCCATACGAATACCTGACTGAGCAGCAGTATCGGGAAATGGCTGGGCAACCAGACCTTATTCTACAGCTTGCTCACCATATTCAGCACGATTATCAACAACGCGGTTTTTCGATGGTCGAAGTGTACGCCGATTCTTGGGTGTCACTTAATGGGCGTGCCGCCCGACGCATGATTGATCCAGCCGTGAATTTGGCAGCGGTGCAAGACGGACTGGCGATAGCGCGCTGGATTGAGCCGGCACCAACAGAACTCCCTCCATTACAAAAACCTTTGCGTTTGGAAGCAAAACAATGAGACACCTATTTCGATTAGCTTGCCTGAGTGCTTCACTCCTTATGTCTGGGCTAGCGCTAGCGCAAGCTGTAAATAACAATAGCGAATCAGACGACACCGAGATCGATGAGATCGTTGTCACGGGTCTCTTTGAAAATGAGGATCGCGTTACTGGTTCTGCTCACAGAATCGGCGAGGTCGTGCTTGAGGAGTTTCAATACAACGATATCAATCGCGTGCTGAATTTAGTCCCAGGCGTCTATGCCCGGGAGGAAGACGGAGTCGGCCTACGCCCAAACATTGGTCTACGCGGCAGCAGTGCGGAACGCAGCCAGAAGGTTGCTCTGATGGAAGATGGAGTGCTATTAGCGCCAGCACCATACTCTGCACCAGCGGCTTACTTTTTCCCGCTCAGCGCGCGTATGGTCGGTGTTGAAGTCTTCAAAGGACCAGCTTCGATTCAATATGGCCCGCAAACGATTGGCGGAGCGATCAATCTGATCTCTGCCCCCATACCCGACGGTAATGCCGCGATGATCGAGCTATCAGGTGGTAGCGATGGTTATCGACATCTGCATACTCGCGGCGGTTTGCAGACGGAGACATTTGGTTTTCTTGCCGAGTATATGCACTTGGGCAGCGACGGCTTCAAGAGTCTCGACAACGGAGGCGATACGGGTTTTGACAAAAACGAGCTCGTCTTGAAAGGTGCTGTTGAGCTCGGGCCGGGAAACTTGGAGTTACGCTTAACCTACGCCGATGAAGTATCGAACGAAACGTATCTTGGACTGACAGAAGAGGATCTTCGTGCTAACCCTCAGCGGCGCTATGCAGCCAGTGCGCTGGATCGTATGGAATGGGACTGGATTTCAGGGCGTGCGGACTGGCGACAGTCTATTTTCGGCGGGTCTTTCGAGGCGACAGCATACACTCAATGGTTTGATCGAGCATGGCGCAAATTTAACAATTTCCGTGGTGCAAACATCGGCGATGTCCTGGCTGTACCTGGCTCTCCTTTCAACCAGTTGTTCGTATCAATTTTGCAGGGCAGCGACACCGACGGCGTTAGCGGCTCGGCCGATGACATTTTGATTGGCACCAACGACAGGTCATTCTTTTCGTCGGGGCTTCAAGGCCGTCTTGGGTGGGAGTTCGGCAGCAAATTCCAACACAATTTTCAGGTTGGCGCTCGCTTTCATGTAGATCGAGTCCGTCGTCTCCACGACGAGTTCGCTTTCGAACAATCAACTGGCTTAGTGTCTCAAAACCAGCTTGGCCGAGAAATCCTGACTGATAACACGGGCTACACCGAGGCGCTTTCATTGTGGTTTCGCGATGAAATCGCGGTAGAGCGTTGGACGATCGTGCCTGGCTTGCGCGTAGAAGCGATCGCCAACAGCTTCACGAATCGCATTGTTGGGGCTAAACAGGACAACAATTATGTTGTGGTGCTACCTGGCGTAGGCCTGTTGTATAGAGCTACTGATTCAATTGATGTAGTTTTCGGTGCACATCGAGGTTTTTCCCCAGCGGTACCATCATTGACCGACGGGCTAGATGCCGAAGAGTCAGTAAATTACGAGTTCGGCGCGCGCTGGCGAAGCCCGTTAGGTCGTTTTGAAGCCATTGGCTTTTTTAATGATTACAGCAACCTCACTGCTGTATGTACGGTCTCCGCGGGCTGTACCGACGACGAACTCGATACACAAACAAACGCTGGAGAGGTTCGTACGCAGGGTATAGAGTTCGGATGGAATCATGAGTTTTCTTCTAACTTTTACGATGTAACGATCCCGATAGCGCTCACTTATACGTTTACTGAATCCGAATTTCAGGAGCGTTTCGAGTCGACCAACCCGCAGTTTGGGACGGTAGAAGCCGGGTTCGAAATGCCCTATATTCCACCGCAACGGGCAAACTTAACGGTTGGGCTACGCGCTGCGAAGTGGGGCGTCAACGCGTCTATCAGCTATATTGATCGCATGCGCGATGTCGCTAGTGTCGGGAGTTTCGCTGTCAGCGAGGGTTCGGACGAAACCACGATCGTAGACATCGCCGCTAACTACAGTTTTTCAGATAGATGGACGTTTTCAGCAAGAGTGGACAACGTATTCGATGAGGTCTACGTTGTGTCGCGGAGACCATTCGGCGCTCGTCCGGGGAAGCCGCTTAGTGTGCAGCTTATGGTGGCCTTCAACCTGTAGCACTTAACGAAACCGCGATACCTTTGCAATGTAGACCCATGCATTACCGTGCCGATTTCTGAATTCGCTCTTGGAGTGCCGCTGCCATGAAAAACACCGCCGTCCTGTTGATGCTTTTACTGTCCGCTGTCGGCTACGCGGCGCCGACCGATGAAGCGCAAATCAAAACAACGCTGATCGAAATGTGGGCGGCGCTGGAAGAGGGCGATATTGAGCAATACGCGAAATACGTCCACCCAGCCTACACGGTCTTCGGCGAAAGTGATCTCTATCTGGCCGAAGGAAAAGCGCTTGAACTGCGCAACATGACAGACTGGGTGGGACGTGCGAAACAGGTACATACTGAAATGCACGACGCCGCGGTGACGGTACGCGGCGATACGGCCTGGGTGACTTACTATTGGACAGACGCGGGCTATACGGACGAAGGGCGGTTCACGAGTCGCGGCAAATCTACCCGTATATTTGTGCGTGAAGACGGGCGCTGGTTGTGCATTCACGGGCACTTCACGGCTGTAGATTAGAGCGGCTAACCATTTGTGCGATTTCGAATCGTCTCTTTCAGACCTGATTACTTGTCATCAGCGTCACTGCGGCGATGATGTACAGCCCGGCAGTGGCAATGCTCCCTAGCGAGCGGACGTGGTTGAGTCGCGTCCACAGGCTGCCGTACTGATGCCAGTAAGCGGCGGCCTCGCCAGACGTGTGATCCAGTTGTTCCAGCTTGTTATTCATCGGCACGTTACCGAACATCGTCATCAGAAAGACGGTGGGTACATAGACGACAGGCGCAAGGATCAGGACCACCAATGCTGCGCCTTGGAACACGACCAAACTGTAGATTGCAAACACCACAGAGAATAGCGTGATCGACAGAATGCCGGCGACGAATTGCGTCTTGAGCACGGTGCGGTTGATGTGCTGCATGGATTCGATACCGCCAGCTGGCTCGGATCTGAGTAAGCCCTTCATGATGAACTCGGAGAAGGCCGAAAAAACGCCGCCGATGATGGCGCTCCAGAGTGCCAGGAAGAAGCAAAAGTATAGTGCCCAGTCGTAAGTCATGAGCGTGTCTCCTTGATCTGCATTACGGTTGATGTTGACGCAGGCGCTTGAGCGATTCGAAGCGCGATCAGCATCCCAGCGATGACAAGTTCGAACAGCGTTGCGCTCACCAAAGACGATGATGGAAGCCCGTGCATGAGCATGCTGATGATACGACCGACCCCGTAGCTCCCATAAATAATCGCACCGACGACAAGACCGATATCGATAAAACGGGGTTTGACGCTGCCTAACATCATCAAGCCTCCGGCGATAATCAGTACACCGCTTGGCGCGGCTAGCTCCGACATCAAGCTGGCGTTACGCTCAAAGACCACGTGACTCTTTTCGAGAAATGTTTTTGGGATCAGCAAAAGCGCGCATCCGATGACACTTAAAGTCGCTCCGGTCGCTCCAAGCGTCATTCTAGTGACTATCTCTCTCATGCCACTGTCCTCCAAATGCCGGTCGCCGCAACATCACGTGCATAGTCGGCAAAGTCCTTGGGTGGACGACCCAGCGCGCGAGCAACGCCATCGGTGATGTGCGCGTTACGCCCATCCAGCACTGTCGAGAACAGATAGTCGAGCATCCAGACAACATCTTTCGGTGCACCTGACTGTGCGACTTGCGAGACGAAGCTGTCATGTGGCACATCGACATAACGGATTTCACGACCCGTTACGCGAGACAGGTCAGCGGCGATATCGGCAATCGTCATCAGTCGGGGCCCCGTGACTTCGTACACTTCACCGTTGTGACGGTTTTCGGTGAGGGCCGCGACAGCGACATCAGCGATGTCGTCTACATCCACGAAAGGTTCGGATTGATCACCTGCCGGTAGCGTAATCGCGCCGCCAAGTACCATGTCAACAAAAGCGCCTTCTGAGAAATTCTGGTTAAACCAACTCGCGCGTACAATCGTCCATTCAAGGCCAGACGTTTGAACAATCTGCTCACACGCTTGCGCTTCTTTCTCGCCGCGGCCAGACAGCAAGACCACGCGCTTAACGCCGCGCTTTTTTGCGAGACCGACAAAGGCCTGGATCGCATCTGTAGCACCAGGCATCGCAAGATCCGGTGCGTACGTGATGTATACGGCGCTGACGCCTTCAAGACAGGCGTCCCAACTCTTGTCATTGTCCCAATCGAATGACGGTGTGGCCGAGCGCGAACCAATGCGTACGGTTTGATTGCGTTGCTTCAGTCGCTCGACGACACGGCGTCCAGTTTTCCCCGTGCCGCCCAAAACTAAGGTAAGGCCTTCGGTGTTGTGCTCTATGTTCATTGACTTGCTCCGTTAGGGTGTTTACAAGTCAAAAATTACGGCAATTCTGCGTGATGCTCTTGCCGATCAATGCCAGAGTTTTGGCAGATCGCGACAGTCGTCGTATCAGTCGTTGGTCGCGTGCAGTCGGTAGGATCGCGGCGTTTGCCCAGCCCAACGTTTAAACGCTCGTGTGAAGCCACTCTGTTCTGCGAAGCCTGTCAGAAATGCAATTTCCGCCAAGCTGTATTGCGTCTCACGAAGCAACCGCTGTGCGAGGTCTTTGCGAGCGAGATCTACGACAGTTTGAAACGAGTGCCCTTGCTCTGAAAGTCGTCGTTGCAACGTACGCGCCCCCATGCCTAATTCCGAGCCGATGCGGGAGAGCGTCGGCACCCCTTCGCTCAAACTACGAGCAACGGCGCGTCGCACTTGTTGCTCAAAACTGTCTTCGCGCTCTCGTGCCGCGAGCTGTTGCTCGAGATGCTGATCAAAAAAAGACGCAATCGTCTCGTCGCCGAGCTTGTTAGCGACATCAATGCTCCGTTCGCTGACCAACAACGCATCACGTCCCGCGTTGAAATGTACATCGCAGCCAAAATGCGCTTCAAAAACCGATGTGTCCCCTCTAGCCGGATGCCTAAAGTGAACTGCAAGGGGCGTGAATGTGCCTGTGCTGACTTCCCGGCTGATTGCATGAACGGCCGATAGACTGGCCTCGTTTGATAGCAGCATACCGGCCCTGCCGTCGCCGTCCTTGTCGAGGTTGAAGAACAAACCGTCGCTTGTCGACTCTAGGGAATACGTTTCCGCGCTACCCAAAACATGGCCGTAGCGCTGAGATCTTAAGTAGGAGCCACGTAAGTCAGGCGCTGACTTCCAGGCCAAACCGAAGGCGCCATACTCGTCACACCGCATCGCTGCGCCAATCCGCAGCGGCAATGCCAAGCCGTTCGGATCACGGTCAGCTAGCGCCGCAAAAAAATCGTAGTATGCCGACGATGGCACCATGCGCGTGTGATCAACCGGGCCGTCCGGTGCGAGACCGAGTTTTTCGACAAGGTCACGTGTGTCGACACCAGGCGTTGCCTGGCTGATCACCTTATAGACATATAAAGAAGTGATCTGACTCATACCGACAAAAATACACGATACGTCACCTAATCGGGAACAGAGTTTTGGCGTCTCGCTGGCGCGTTCGAAGCGTGTTCGGGTGTGCCACATCAAAGCGCAGTTGATGCGCATTTTTTTGACTGTCAAAGCCACAGTGATAGTGGGACGATCTGACCATGAAAGTGACGATCGTGCCTATCCCCGACGGCCCTTTGATGATCAATTCGCGCTGTCGAATTGTTGATGCGGATGGGCACATTCTTGCACTGAAAGCGCCCGCGGCGCTGTGCCGGTGCGGTGCCTCCGCAAGAAAGCCATTTTGCGACGGCTCCCACAAAGCGGTGGGGTTTTCGAGCCAGCCGGGTGAAGAGCAGCTTCGTGATCAACCGATCGAGTATACGGCGCAGCTCGACGGCGACTCGGTGACCGTGTCTTATACGCCGGTGCTGTGCTCCCATGCGGGTGAGTGTCAACGTCTTGCGCCGAAAGTTTTCGATCCGCGCCGCAAACCTTGGGTTGATCCCTCACTTGGTGACCAGGATGACATCTTTACTGTGGTGGCGGCATGTCCTTCTGGTGCATTGCAGGTCTCCGTTAACGGCGCCGCTCCCGATCATTTCCCGACCGACGCTGAAACGCTAAAAATCGAGCGTAATGGCCCCTATCGCGTATCCAACATGACGGTCGAGGCTGCCTTTGAAACAGAAGGCGCGACTGAGTCCAAGTATGTGTTGTGCAGGTGTGGTCATTCGAAAAACAAGCCGTTCTGCGACGGCACTCACTACGACAAAGGCTGGAAAGATGACGAATAGTACAGCGACGGTATTGCTACGGATCGCGGGAGCGCTTTGGGTTATCTGGGGTTTCGTTCACGCATTCGCAGGCGTGATGACAATCAATTTGCCGACCGGTGACGCTGTGCAGGGAATTGCGGACGCGGTTCCTGCAGGAGAAATTCTCGGTAGCTACCACGCAGCAGTCGGCGCGGTTGTTAATCAACATGGTTGGAATTTGTTGTGGGGCGGCATCGTCACATTGGTCTGCGGCATCTTGATGTTCCGCAATAACGATACGGCTATCTGGCTCGCCGCGTTGGTCGGTGGGCTGTTGGATATCGGATACTTCGTCTTTCTCGACCTTGGCGATTTCGTCAACTTTGTTCCCGGCACAGTGATGACGCTTGTGTCGGGCACCGCCATTTTGATCTCCGCTTCTGTTGTGTTCGCTCGTTATCGTGCGAACGCACTCCCCCAATCCAGTCTAAAGGATCGTTTGTCATGATTGACTTCTCTCGCGCTTAACGAGCCTGTTTGAGAATTTGCAGTAGCGCTTGCACTTTTTCGGAACGGTGCAGATCGAGATGGGTTACGCGCCAGGACTTAATCGTCCAGTGCCGCCTCGATGGCAACACTTCAACGAGGTCTGTTCTGTCGCCAACAAGCTTATGTGGCACGAAGCCAATACCGAAGCCCGAGGTTACTGCCCGCTCCATATCAGGCATTTCATTGCACCTCAGTCGTATGTGCTCAGCCGGTACGTTTTGAGAAAGCCATCTCAAAAATGGTGTGCCCAAATGCTGCGGCTCTGATGCTGAGATAAAATCATGTTGGTTGAAATCTCCAATGCCGTTCGGTTTACCACG
>JBCBZK010000031.1:0-30125 GCA_039815365.1 Pseudomonadota bacterium
GTAACGGGCCGCCTCAACACAGAAGTCCTGACCTCCCTTGCGGCTAGTGGGAGCCTTGTGCTGAAAAATTCGCAATGACCGGTTCAACAAGCGCATTGATGAGCTTGTTCATCGAGTACGCCCCGCCAAGATAAAGGTTGCCGGTAACCGCCAGAATACAAATACCGTGAACACCACTCCACAGTGCGGTCGCGGTATGCGTCACCTCACTAGGCACGCGCCCAGTATCAAGCTCCCGCAGATTGTCCGCAACCATAGCAAACATTGCGTCGCGCCGATGCCGCACCACGGCGAGGTTGTGTGCCACTGTTGGTATTGGTCGTTCGAACACCAGACGCCATCGATTCGGATGGTCTGACGCGTACTCGACATAGGCATTCGCCATCGCATGGATTCGCGACTCAGGCTTGCGCTTCTTCTTTGCTGCCGCCTCAATCAGCGTGCCCATCTCCTCCAGAGTAGCTGCGTTCACATGCGCGACCAGATCGTCGAAGTTCTCGAAGATGTGGTAGAGCGTGCCGACCGTGTAGCCAATGCCTTTCGCGACTTTACGGGCCGTGAGCTGTGCGCCGCCCTCGGATTCGACCAGTTTGGACGCAAAATCGATCGCCATTTGGCGCTGCTCTTCCCTGCTATGGTCACTGCGACGCCCCATTTTCCGTCCTGAATCAACTACTAACCAACATCATGATAACAAATATTGAACATTGTTCAATAATGCGGTATAAATTGAACGTCGTTCATTTAATTCCTCGCAATTGAATTGAACGCTGTTTAATAAAGGAGCATTTCAGATGCGTAAACTGTTCTTGATTTGCACGCTGATCGTTTCAGCATGCCTCACCGCGACGAGCCCCGCTCTCGCCGCAGGATTGTTGACCCCAGTAGGATCGAACACACCGCTGGCAATTCGCGACCACTCAGTGAATGTGATTGTAGAAGATGGCTATGTCGTCACTGAAGTCGATCAGGTCTTCATCAATACAGGCTCGAACGACGTAGAAGCACACTATACTTTCCCGGTTCCCAAACACGCAGCGGTCAGCGAATTCACCTACTGGATCGACGGCGCGCCTGTGCATGGCGAGGTACTCGAGAAAGCGCGTGCCACCGCACTCTACGAATCTGAGAAAGCGGCGGGGCGCGAAGCCGCCATTGCCGAAAAAGACGCCTACCGGACGTTCGATGTGCGTGTGACACCGGTGCGCGCGGGTCAGGACACTCGCGTGCGGCTTGTGTATCTGCAAAGCGCTCCGGTTGACACGGGTATCGGTCGTTATCTGTATCCGCTCGAAGACGGCGGCGTCGACGAACAACGTAACGCCTTTTGGGAAGTGCGCGACACTGTGAAGGGGCAATTTAATTTCAATTTCGAGATTAAGTCGTCCTACCCGATCGATGCCGTGCGCGTCCCCGGTCGGGGTCAAAACATCGCGAATAAGATTGCAGACGGACACTGGCGCGTAGACTTAACGACGGCCGCAGGACCGGCAGCCGGTTTCGACGATCAGATCGCGCAGATCGAATCGGGCGAAGCGGCGACACCGGTTGCAACCCAGGTGACACGTCTGGATAAAGACATTGTGATCTATTGGCGACATCAACCCGGCCTGCCTGGCTCGGTCGACCTCGTTGCGCATAAGAACGCTGGTGATAACACAGGCACATTCATGTTGACCGTGACGCCAGGCGATGACCTTCCGGTGATCGAGCAAGGTCGGGACTGGGTCTTCGTGCTGGATGTATCAGGCTCTATGCAAGGCAAGTTCGCAACGCTCGCTGATGGTGTCCAAAAATCGCTCGGCACGCTCAATGCACAAGATCGATTCAAGATTTTCACGTTCTCGGGCAATGCCAAAGAACTCACGCAGGGTTTCCATACGGCGACGGAAGATCAGATCCGGCACTACGTTGATGTCGTTGGACGATTAGCATCGGGCGGCGGCACGAACTTACATGCGGGTTTGTCTGCCGGTCTTAACGGTCTGGACAGCGATCGCACTTCTGCGATCGCGTTGATTACTGATGGTGTTGCGAATGTGGGTAACACCAAGAAGAAGGCGTTCCTGAAACTGCTGAAAACGCACGACGTCAGATTGTTTACGTTTATTCTTGGCAACAGCGCCAACCAACCATTACTCGAGGCGATGACCGAAGTCTCCAACGGCATTGCGATGAACACATCAAACAGCGACGACATCAGCGGCCAATTGATGCAGGCGGTCGGCAAGGTTCGTCACGCGGCGCTGAACAACGTCACGCTGAGCATCGATGGCGTGCGTGTCAGCGACTTAACGCCGACAAAAATTGGCTCTCTCTACCATGGAGAACAGTTGAGCGTACTCGGTCACTACCGTAAATCCGGAACGGCAAGAGTGGAGCTGTCCGGCACAGTCCAGGGCCAACCGGTCATCTATCGCACCGCGTTCGATTTCCCGGATGCTGCTAACACAAACCCGGAGCTCGAGCGTCTGTGGGCGTATGCGACGATCGAGAACATGCAACAGCAACTCGATTACTTCGGTGATGACGATGGCACGATCGGCGCGATGACAGATTTAGCCGTCGACTATGGACTGGTCACAGATCACACATCGATGATTGTGGTTCGCGACGAAGTCTTTGAGGCCAATCAAATCGATCGACGCAACCGTGATCGCACCCAGCAGGACCGCCTGGCACGCGAGGCACGCCGTCAACAAGCTCCCGTTGATCGACGCGCTGACAAGGCGCAGCCAATGTATTCCAGCAATCGTCCTTCAACAGGCGGTGGTGGCGGTTCATTCGGTCTGTGGATGCTGGTACTGCTCGCCGGCAGTCGTTTATTGCGCCAACGCTAAAGACGGCGGCCATCAGTCAGCACGAGCTGGCTGGTGGTCGTCATGGCTCACGTGACTGTGATTCGCTATCACGTTGGCTTGTGGCGCTGTCATGGTTGTCAGCGCCGCAAGCTCGTCGCGTTCCGGTAAATCCTGCGGCAATACGAAATCTGATGCCAGACCCACGCGCGCCATAAGACGCAGGGTCCACCAACCCGGGTCCCACTGACCTGCTTCAAGTCCAAGGCGCGCCGACCCGGGAAACGCATGATGATTGTTGTGCCAGCACTCACCCATTGTCAGCAACGATGTCCACGGAACGTTGTGCCCTTGAACGGCCGCCTCATCGACATGCCAATGCCGTTGGCCGTGATTGTGTGCGAAGTATCCGACCAGCCAATGCCCGAGTACCGACACGCTGACCCGTGCGCCAATACCCCAACACACCCATCCCCATCCGCCGATAGCGAAGAACAGCACGGCCCACGGCAGTTGCTGCAACATCCATGTGCGTTCCATCCAATAGTAAACGCGGTCGTCAGCGATCACCGGCTCCGGATCGATGTCCGGTGGCTCAGACATCGCAACCGAACACAACATCTGCCACCAGGCATCACGCCACCATTCGCTACCATGTGAAAAGTAGTCATGACACTCAGCCTGACGCTGTGCCCAGTCGCGCAAATCGTGGGTACGCAGCATGCCTAAGGGCCCGGCGATGCCGACAAGCACGCCTAAGTGCACCATGGCGTACTCCAACCACCGTGGGCACTGATAACTGCGATGGATGAAACGTCGGTGCATGCCAAGCGAGTGACCAAAAAGCAACGTGACGGCGGTGCTGAAAACGAACACGAACACCGCACTGATTGACGCAGTCAACGCCGCACCTACGGTACCCAGCAGCAACATGCCACCAACCCAAAACAATTTGATTGGGTCGATGTACACGCGCGCCGCTGTCGCTGAGGCACGGTTGTCGGCAATACGATTGTTTTCGTAGCGGCTCATAGCAGGTGCTCCCGAATCATGACTTCATCAATCAGAAAATCTGCCATTTGGCGCATCGCGGTGCGCTGCAATGGACCGAAATACCAGGCGGGATCCAACTTGCGCTCGTAGTGAATCGTTAACGTCACTTCTGTGCCGCCGGAAGCCGTCGGTTGCAGATCAATTTGCGTTGCGATCGGCGTCACGTAGCTTGCAAAAAAGCTTGTGTCACTGATGAAGCGCGTGCGAATTCGGTGCGGTGATACCTCGGTAATCTCCAGCGCCATCTCACCTTCGTGGGTGTTGGTGACAAACCAGCGGTGATAACGCGTATGAATTCGGTGGACATCACCTACCTGCAAGGACCCCGCGATAATCTCAACGGGCATGGGGAACACAGAAATCAACCAACCGCGTGAGCGCCGGAGCTCCATCGGTTTGACCAGATTCCTGTGTACATCTTCTGCGCTGATTGCCGTGACGGTTGTCGCGCTGACTGACTCGAAACGCTCAAGCGACAAACTCGGCGTTGTGCCTTCAAGCGCTGTCGCGAAGATGAGCAAAGGCAGCACGGTACCGCGCAGTTTTCGGTCGCGTTTCTCTTCGGCGCTTTTTGCCCAGGCGCCAATCGCGTAAGCCAACGAGACGAACATCACGTAGATTGGGATGAACATGACAACGCAGACGAAACCCTCAAACAGAATGATCGAGCTTGCCAGGAAAATCATCATCGCAATGGTCAGGTGTCGCCCGTAGTCGGCAGCGACAGACGTTGTTGGTTCATGCGAACGGAACCACACGAGCAACATCGAAATCGCGTAAGGCACGCCGACATAAAGCAAGGCGCTGTAGTGAAACTCATAGTGCATCAATGCCCGAATGACGAGCGATGCCACGCCAATCAGCAACAAATAGAGCGTTTGGTGGATTCGATCCTCCCCGTAACGTGCGATCAATAGCGCCCAACGTGCCTTCATACGCATCACCCTCATCGGTTGCTCAATACTCATGAGCCTGAGACAATGTAACTATATCGTTAATTAACTAATTAGTTATATAGTGAACTTATGGATTCTGTATTTCAAGCACTTTCTTCAACACCGCGAAGACGCATGTTGGCGTATTTGTCGAAGGCAACGCTGACCGCGGGCGAGATTGCCGACAAGTTTGAGATTAGTAAGCCTGCGATCTCAAAGCATTTAAGCGTGCTGGAGAACGCAGGTTTGATCAGCAGCGAAAAGCGTGGCTTGCACGTGCACTACTCGCTGAATCGCGACAACCTGTTCACTGGCATGAATGATTTTCTCGTGAATTTTTGCCCTGAAGGCCGTCCGCTGAAACTCGAGAGCGCTGAGATCGCCAAGCGCCAGGGTGACGCCAACGAATCAACCAGCGCAGAAATCGACAATGCTGCAACGACCCCTGCGGGTAAGTGACCGGCCATGGCGTGCCGCGTTATGGCGGTTGGTATTCTTATTCTCGCTAGTCACAAGTAGCGGCTGTACTTCGATACTTGCTCGAAAAATTGTCGACGCACCACACGCAAAAGTCACGCCTCGCGTCGCAGCATTTCGACGCGATGCGAGTGACGCTCTCAAAGCTCAGGTGCGCATGACGAGTAGCGATCCTGCGTTGGCCTATTGGTGGGTTCCGTCAAACCCGTTCGCCCTAGGTGTGACGATGTCCGCTGTTAAAAAAGAACGTGACGGATTGCATAGCGCCAACTTCTTTTTTACATGGAAGCCGACAGATCGCGAATCTCATCCGCAAAGCCCGCTTGGGACGGTTGTTGTTTTACATGGTTACGGTACGAACAAGGAACTGATGGCGCCGTATGCTGCCTTGTTTGCCGATGCCGGGTTCAACGTGCTGCTCGTCGACCTACCCGGGCATGGCCAGTCTGGCGGAGATTTCGTCACGTTTGGCGTGCGCGAAGCTGTTGCTATCAATCACTTACCTCAGCAATTGGACCTGTCTGATATACCCTCGCCACTGATCCTGTTTGGTACGTCACTTGGAGGGTCAACCGCAATCCGCAGCGCGGCGACAAGCGACGCGTGGGACGCCGTGATTGCATTGCACCCGTTCAATGACCCTCTCGAAGTCATCCCAAATTTCCGGCGACAGGTACCTGCAGTATTGCGAGTGTTGCTGACAGAAAAGCGCTTGAACAACGCTCTGCAACTAGCCGAACAGCGTGCGGCGTTTCAGTTTGATGATGCCCGGCTGACAACGCAGCTGGCGGGCTATCACGTGCCCACGCTGATCATGCATAGCGAAGAGGACGAACTCATTCCTGCTGCGCAGAGTCGCGCCCTTGTAGACGCAGCGCCAGATGCGATTACATTGTTACTCACCGAAGCCGGCGGTGGCCATGTCTTGTTTCAGGCATCCGTACTCGCGCGGTGCGAACAGTTCATGCCGTGGCTGGCGAAGCAGCTGCGGCAACCCGAACTGCCAGCTGCGTGCGACAGGATCGAGATTCCGGACGGTTTGCCAGATGTCTTTTTGCCAACACCGACGGCGGAGCCGATTGCCGTGCAATCAGACGAAACGCTCTAATGATATTGCGCCGAGAATTCCAGTACCCAAGTTCACGTGCTTCACAGTGCAAGCATGCATTATCACCGCCTAGAATGAAGAAGGGCCATATGGGCTCGTTGAGAAGCTGACGATGATGTTGGTGAGCAAAAACACGACGCTCGCCACGATCCCCGTATAAACACTCATGCCGACAATTGATGCAGGCGACGTATCTTCTTTGACGAGCCGCAACGGCGCGATCATCGTGAGTGTGGGTAGCGATATATACAGCAGCTCGCCTGGAAACCGGCCTGTGAAGTGGTCTGTGAACGGAACCTGCTGAGTCAGTACAACCACCGTTAAAGCACAAACGGCTGCGGCGCACAGCAATGCCGAACGCCTACTAAGCCATCGGGCGAGCGAAAAGTAGGTCAGGGACAGCAGTATCATCCCAAGCGGTAATAGCATTAGCTGCATGTGTCGACTCCGTTAGTTCAGTCAACAGACTGCGCTTTAGTAGCATTTATTGCTCACTAAAACGCATTTTCGCGGAAAATAGGAACCGCGCGTATAATTAAACGATACTTCAAGATGCGATTCGGATATGACAACCTTCCATTCAGCGCAGCAGTTCGTGATATGACCCAAACCGATGCTATTGTCAGCAGCCTGAAACGCGCCATGAAATCAGCCGGCCTCACCTATGCTGATTTGGCGACCCACTTGCACCTGAGCGAAGCGAGCATCAAGCGCATGTTCCACAAACGCAGTTTCTCGCTGCAACGGCTAGAGCGTGCCTGCGGATTGATCGGCATCGATATTGCCGAGCTCACCGCTAATGCCAATGCCACCGCGCAACGCTTGAGTACACTGACACGCGAGCAAGAACTGACGCTGTTGGAGAAGCCGAAGCTCATTCTGATGATCTATCTGCTACTCAACCAATGGGACTATCGTCAGATCGTCTCGACGTTCGACGTCGACGCCAAAGAAGCACAAGGGCTCATCAAGGAACTCGCGAATCTCGGCATGCTGGAAATACGCCCTAATGGTGGCGTGAAACTTCTGACTGCGAGGAACTTTCGTTGGCATCCGAAGGGACCGGTACAACGATTTTTCCGGCAAGAAGTGCACCCGGATTTCTTTCGCGATGCGTTCGACGCAGAGCAGGCGTCACTGCATTTTGTGGGGGCACGTCTGTCACAGGCGTCTTACGCCACCATCCAGCGTGACTTCGATAAACTGTTGGCGACACTAGACGATCTGGCGCGCAATGACGCCCGCCTGCCCGTCGACCAACTGGTCGGTTGTGGCGCGCTCTTGGCGATTCGCCCGTGGGAGTTTTCGGTCTTTACAAAGCTGCGGCGTCAGCAACAGCAATAATGCCCACTAACCCAGACCGCGTAACCCAATAGCCTGCTTCACGCGATCCATCATCGGCGCTGCGACCTCACGCGCGCGTTCGGCCCCTGCGAGCAAGACACTTTCTACGTAGCCAGGGTCTGCGATCAACCGGTCATAGGCATCACGCGCATCAACGAGGTGCGCGTCAACAAACTCATACAACTCCTGCTTTGCTTGCCCCCACGCAATACCTTCAGCGAATTTATCAGCCATCGCCTGAGTCTCGGCCCGTGTCGCGAATGCCTGATACATCTCAAACAACGCGGAGTCTTCAGTGCTCTTTGGCTCTCCGGGCTCGAGAGAGTTCGTTTTGATTTTCATGATCAGCTTACGCAGTTTTTTCGATGTCTCGAACAGCGGAATGGTGTTGTTGTAACTCTTCGACATCTTGCGACCATCAAGACCTTTGAGCGTCGCCGTGGAGTCACTGATCACCGCTTCGGGTAGCACAAACAGCTCGCCATAGTGGTGATTGAAACGCTGCGCAATATCGCGCGCCATTTCGACGTGTTGCTTTTGGTCACGCCCTACTGGCACGTGTGACGCACCGAACAGCAGAATGTCGGCGGCCATCAGCACCGGATAGCTAAACAACGCCATCGTGATGCCCTTGTCCGGATCCTTGTCGCTATCGGTCGCGTTCGCGTCGACGGCGGCTTTGTACGCATGGGCGCGGTTCATCAAGCCTTTGGCGGTTTGACTCGACAACACCCATGTCAGCATCGGGATTTCGGGTACGTCTGACTGCCGGTAGAACACCGTGTTGTCGGTATCCAGCCCCAATGCCAACCAGCTCGCTGCGATCTCAAGCGTAGAGCGATTGATTTTCTCAGGATCCTCGCTCTTCACTAAAGCGTGAAGGTCAGCGAGGAAGTAAAAATTCTTTCGCGCCGGGTCTTTGCTACTGGCAACGCCTGGGCGAATCGCGCCGACATAATTTCCGATGTGTGGTGTACCGGTCGTGGTAATGCCGGTCAACCAAACCTGTTGATCACTCATGCTCAGTATCCTGCGGCGTGGCCGTCTTTACGTGATTCAGACGCGCCGTAGTAAACGCCTTGCTCGTGATCGATCATGATCGCCTGATAGCCGCCGTAACCGCCACCGCTCACCTTCACTGCATGCCCCATCTCGACCAACGCATCGCGTGTTGCTTGCGCAATGCCGCTCTCGACATTCACGGTGCCGCCGTCAGTCATCACAGAACCTGTCGGTTGCGAAGAGCCATCATGGCGCATGCGCGCAGCATCGCCTGCCGCTTGCAGGTTCATGCCAAAATCGACCATGTTGATGATGATCTGAGCATGCCCTTGAGGCTGCATGCCGCCGCCCATTAAACCGAAGCTCAGCCACGGCTTGCCGTCCTTCATGGCGAACGCTGGAATGATTGTGTGGAACGGCCGTTTGCCAGGCTCATAGGCATTTGCGTGATTGGCATCCAATGAAAACAATTCGCCGCGATCCTGCAAAATGAAGCCGAGATCGCCCGGCGTCATACCGCTACCCATGCCGCGATAATTGCTCTGGATCAATGACACCATGTTGCCGTCAGCGTCAGCGACCGTCAGGTAAATCGTGTCACCGTCCTCGAGCGGCGCGTCACCGGCCGGCAGCTGTTTCGATGCGGTGTCCGCGTCGATCAGTTTGCGTCGCTGCGCTGCATATTCTTTCGAGACGAGCCAGTCGACAGGGACATCACTAAAGTCGGTATCCGCATAGAACTTGGCTCGATCTTCGAACGCCAATTTCTTGGCCTCAACGAATGTATGCACGTACTCCGGTGTGCCAAAGCCCATCGCAGCCAGATCGTAACCTTCCAGAATATTCAAGATTTGCAGCGCAGCAATGCCTTGCCCGTTGGGTGGCAATTCGTACACATCGACACCCCGGTAATTAGTCGACACCGGCGTTACCCAATCGGACGAATGTGTCGCCAGATCTTCAACGGTCAGGAATCCGCCTTGCGCTCGCATGTAATCAGCGATGGTCTTTGCGATATCGCCTTTATAGAACGCGTCACGGCCGCCCTTGGCAAGCGCCTCATAGGTATTCGCAAGCCTTGGGTTACGAAACATCTCGCCTTTGGCCGGCGTTTTACCGCCTGGCATGAATGTCTCAACAAAACCGGGATATTCCTTGAGAACCCGTGCGTTGCGCTCCCAGTAGTATGCGATCAATTCGCTCACTGGGAATCCGTTGCGCGCATACCCAATCGCGGGTGCCAGCACCTCACTCATCGGCAACTTACCGTAACGACTATGGAGCTCGAACCAGCCATCAACTGCGCCCGGCACGCTCACCGGCAACGGCCCGCGCGGTGGAATCGACGTCAGACCTTGGTCTTTGAGCATGTTGAGCGTCAGGCGCTTCGGCGAACGACCACTGGCGTTCAAGCCCGACAATGTCTTGCTCTTAGCGTCCCAGACAATCGCATATAAATCCCCGCCAATCCCGCATCCTGTGGGTTCCACCAAGCCCAGCACGGCGTTGGCAGCAATTGCCGCGTCTGTGGCGCTGCCACCAGCACGCAGGATATCGAGCGCTGCCTGGGTCGCCAACGGTTGGCTCGTGGCCGCCATAACGCCCGGCGCGATAACTTCGGAACGTGAGGCGTGCGGCGCGCCGCGAAGGCGGTCGAAACCGTGCGCGTTACCCATCGTTAGCGCAGCTGCGCACAGCGCGGCGAGCATGCCGCGGACACTTGGTAATACATTGGCAAACATAGGTGATATCCCCCGAAAACTGTTGGCACATCCATACCGCTAGTGTGCCTCGTTCGGCAGCAACATAGAACCTGTAAAGCGCCGATTGGTATACTGCGCCGAGCAGGCAGAGGATTACCGACATGACCGACGCAACACCACACTCATCGCTGTACGCAGCACATCAGGCTCGCGTGATGGCGGCATTCGACAGCGCGATGGACGCCGCTGGCGCCGATACTGCCGTCGTATTCTCCGGCGCGCTGCGCATGGCGTTCCTGGACGACCATGGCTACCCGTTCGCGGTCAATCCACATTTCGCCTACTGGCTACCGTTAGTCGACGTGACCGACAGCTACGTGATCTATCGTGTCGGCGAAAAACCGATCCTGACTTACTGCCAGCCTGACGATTATTGGCATGCGCTACCAGCGGCACCAGATCCGTATTGGGCTGAGCATTTCGATGTGCGTGTCGTGCGCACTGCCGATGCCGCGAAAGCGCATTTGCCGTCGAACAGTAAAGCACCGATTTTTATCGGCGAGCCGTTGGAGCCAGCGCACACGTTGGGCATCGAACGCATCAACCCGAGTGCTGCGCTGCACCGACTGGATACGGCGCGCACGCGCAAATCAGAGTATGAGCTTGAGCGCATGCGCACAGCGAGCCGCATGGGCGCCACAGCACACAACGCCGCTGCGGCGCGCTTTGCGGCTGCGCCAGCCAGCGAATATGAGTTGCATGCGCGTTACCTTGAAGCGATCGAATGTGTTGACAGTGATCTGCCCTATCACAGCATCGTCGCGCTGAACGAAAATGGCGCAATCCTGCATTACCAGCGCCGTGACCGCACGGTTCCCGAAGTCGGCCGCTCTTTCCTGATCGATGCCGGTGCTGCCAGTGCCGGCTACGCGTCCGACATCACCCGCACCTACTGCAATGAAAGCGGGCTGTTTAACGACTTGATCACCAGCATGGACACACTGCAGCAGGAACTGTGTGCGAACGTCAGAGCCGATGTGGATTACCGCGAGTTACACCTGCTGATGCATCGCTTGCTGGCGACGCTGTTGGTCGAACATCGCATTGCCACCGGCAGCGCCGAGGCACTGATCGATGCGGGCATTACGCGTGTGTTTCTACCGCACGGGCTCGGACACTATCTGGGTCTGCAAGTCCACGACGTTGGCGGGCACCTTGCCGATGCCGATGGAACACCAACAGAGCGACCTAGCGATGATCCGAATCTGCGCCTGACGCGCTCGCTCAGCGCAGACGAAGTGCTTACGATTGAGCCAGGCTTGTACTTCATTGATATGTTGTTAGCGCCGCTGAGATCGTCCGCACACAAGGACTTGCTCGACTGGCAAGCCATCGATGCACTAAAGCCGTTTGGCGGCATCCGTATTGAAGACAATGTGCGCGTGCTGGACGGTGGCCAGGAAAACCTCACGCGCGATGCGTTCAAGGCCGTCGCGTAGCAGCTAGTCGCAGCGTAGCTACCTGCGTCATTCTTACCGCAGAGCGTTGCCCACAGGCTACGTTTATGCGTTCAGCAATCCGGCCTGCTTGTTCATCGCAACCGCGAGCGCAAAATCTTTGCCCGTGATACCACCGGCGTCATGTGTGGTGAGCTCGATTTCAACCCTGTTGTAGACGTTGAACCACTCCGGGTGATGCCCCATCCGTTCGGCAATCAGTGCAACGCCAGACATAAAACTAAAGGCGCTCACGAAATCCGCGAACTCGAACTGTGCGGCAAGCTTGCCCTCTTTAAGCGCCCAACCGTTAAGGGTCTGTAGCGCGGCGGTGACTTCGTGATCCTGCATGGCATTCATTGAGTTCGCTCCGAAACGATGTGTTGACTAAATCCAAATGCGATATCCCCAGCGCCGTTTTTGTTCAGCCAGTCGAGGCGGTGTTTCGCTTCAAGCACCGTCGGTTGTGTGCCTGGCTCGACCCACCACAACGCTTTATTCGCGGCCGAACGCGGCACGAACCAGTCGCCGCGTTGGCGCAGAAAACCGCCGTGCGCGGACGCATACACGAACTCGCGAAGGGCATCGACGTTTTCCCACACCGAGATCGCGATCGCAAGATTGGCCTCGCCAAACAATGCGCTGGCTTTGGCTTCTTCGGCTTCATCGGTAAGTCGCCAGACGAAACCCGGCGACCGCTCGGCGAGCGCATTGATTTTAGGTACTGCATCGAAAAAAGGCTGCACACGCGCGTCTCCCTTTGCGTGACGCAACGTTGCGATATTGACGTGCGCAATGTGCTGATCACGCATCCGTCTTAGCCTGAGCGCGCGCCTTATAAAAAGCTTTCGCTTTACGCCCGCGACGCTCAAGGATCGGACGCAACAATCGCTTGAACCAGGGGAACACGTAACCCACCGTGCCAAGCACACCGCTGATGCGCGGGATCTTGAGGTCCAACGCATCACCGGCCGCCACTTTCAACACGGCATTGGCGACATCGCGCGCCTGGCTCATCGGTTGTGAGAATGTCAGATCGGTAACGTCATCGATGTCGGACATGATGAAACCGGTATCGACGGGTCCGGGCGATACCGCACCAATATGCACGTTGCTACCAGCAAGCTCCTCAGCGACCGCCAGTGTGAATGCACGCAAACCGAATTTGGTCGCGCTGTACGTCGCCGATCCGGGTACCGGTGTCGTGCCGGCAATCGATGCGACCTGCACAATCGCGCCGCCGCCCGCTTCGCGAATAGCATCCAGCGCAAGTCGGCTTAACACCAATGGCGCGCGCAAATTGACGTCAATCATCTGCGCGATATCGGCCGTATCCACGCTCGCAAAGTCTCCGCGAACGTGTGCGCCAGCATTGTTAACAAGTACATGAACACATCCCAACTCGAACACCGTCTTGCGAATCAAATCGCGACACGCATCGACATCGGACACGTCCATTGTCATCGTGTGCACCTCGGTCAGCTCGCCAAGCTCGTCGGCAATGACGCGTAATGGCTCACGACGCCGTGCCACTAACATTAAGCGCGCGCCTTGCTCTGCAAACGCTCTGGCGACCTCTGCACCGATGCCGGCAGATGCGCCAGTGACGATGACGCTCTTGCCGTTGAAACTCTCAATACTATTCATTTGATTCGCTCTCAAGCCCTTTGTTTTCAGCGCTTTCAGTAATTTGCACACGGATTCCGCCAAACGCCACTGGGTCTAAATCGACAACGCGCCAGTCATCAAGACCCGCTCTTTGTTCACTCGAAGGCGTGATGCCTTCTGTCTGCAGTCGGGCCAGTTCGGCATCTAAACTGTCGGCAGAAAACGACAGTAGAAACAAACCAGGCCCGCGTTTTTCTAACCATTCCGCGGCAGGACTCGATGCATCGGTGGGAGCTAACAGAACCAACCACAACCCGTTCATTCGCAATCGCCGCAATGCAACATGACGCTGTGGCAATGTTTCAATTGGGCGTGCACGCACGCCCGTCAGCATTTCAAAATGCGTCGTGGTTAATTCCAGATCGCTGACAACAAGGTTGATGTGGTGTATTCGGCTCATCTTCGCGGTATAGTCCTGTCCGTACTGATTATGTTAGCTCAGGGGAGCATGTAATGACTAAAGAACTCGACACCCAACACAAGACGCTTGAGAAGGCGAAAAAGGAACTTGTCACTGCTGCGACTCGTGCGACGAAATCCTTGGATCGCGAACGCAAGAAGCTGACACGTGACATCAAATCCGCCAGCGGCCGCAGCAAAAAAGCACGCGAGCAACTAGCCAAGAAGACTGAACGCCTTGCGAAGTCTACATCGGCGAAAGTGAAACGTGAATTGCGCGCGCAGATCAAAAAGCTTGAGAAGCTAAAAGAGACTGCAACAGCTGAAGCCAAAGAATCACGTGCACAGCTGAAGCTGGTGCGCGAAGATCTTGCCAGCGCCCGCATCCACATGAAGCGCGCGCTACATCTGGACAAAGCACTCTCTGCGATTGATAAGCAAATCGCGAAGATAACTGGCCGCAAGAAAAAAGCAACGAAGAAGAAAGTTGCTAAGAAAGCACCTGCCAAAAAAGCAACTGCGAAGAAAAAAGTTGCCAAGAAGAAGGTCGCCAAAAAGAAAGTAGCCAAGAAACGGGTTGCGAAGAAGAAAACGACCAAGCGTACAGCGCGCAAGAAATAGCCTTCCGCTAGTTCTCGACGCACAAAAAAGCCGGGCATTGCCCGGCTTTTTTGTGGCGTTGGAACAACGACGCTATTCGTTAGCTCGCGGCGTCCTCAGCAACCTGCTCAGGCTGGTCCAGCAACTGAACCATCGCCATTGGCGCTGCGTCGCCCGGACGGTAGCCCATTTTTAGGATACGCAGATAGCCACCCGGACGTGCCTTGAAGCGCGGGCCGAGATCGCTGAACAATTTGCCCACTGCTTCCTTGTCACGCAAGCGATCAAAGGCCAAACGACGACTGGCAACACCGTCTGTCTTCGCGATCGTGATCAGAGGTTCGATCACGCGACGAAGCTCTTTGGCTTTCGGCAGCGTGGTCTTGATCGTTTCGTGCTTGATCAATGAGGCGGCCATGTTGCGGAACATCGCCTTACGATGTGGGCTATTGCGATTGAGTTTACGGCCCGATTTTTTGTGACGCATGGTCTTTCGTGTCCTGCTTAGTCAGTCCAGATCAAGAAGCGAGCAACGAACGATCGCCACGCAAACTTGCGGGCGGCCAGTTGTCTACCTGCAGACCCAGGCCGAGGCCATGGCTCTCCAGAACTTCTTTGATCTCGGTCAGAGATTTTTTACCAAGGTTCGGCGTACGCAGCAGCTCAACTTCAGTGCGCTGTACGAGATCACCAATGTAGTTGATGCTTTCGGCTTTCAGGCAGTTCGCGGAGCGAACCGTCAGCTCAAGCTCGTCGACCGGACGCAACAGAATCGGATCGACCTGCGCTTCCGCTGACGCTGCCGCAGTATCTTCCTGACCTTGCAGGTCGACAAAGACGCTCAACTGGTCTTTCAGGATGCTGCCAGCACGACGAATCGCTTCTTCCGGATCGATCGTGCCGTTCGTTTCGATGTCAATCAACAGCTTATCAAGATCCGTACGCTGCTCGACGCGCGCCGCTTCGACGCTGTACGTCACGCGCCGGATCGGGCTGAAAGATGCATCCAGCTGCAAACGACCGATCGGACCTGTCTGGTCTTCGAAGTTGGCGCGCTTGGCAGCCGGGCGGTAGCCGCGACCACGCTCGATCCGAAGGATCATGCGAATCTCACCTTCTTTAGTAAGGTTGGCGATTACGTGCTCTGGGTTACAGACTTCGACGTCATGGTCCAGCTGAATGTCAGCCGCCGTGATCGGGCCCGGGCCTTTTTTGACAACCGTCAACTCGGCGTGGTCACGTCCATGCATGCGCAGTGCAACCTGCTTCAGGTTCAGTAAGATGTCGACGACGTCTTCCTGCACACCTTCAACGCTGGTGTACTCATGCAGTACGCCATCGATTTCTGCCTCGACAATCGCAGCGCCCGGCATGGATGACAGCAGAATACGACGCAGCGCATTGCCGAGCGTGTGGCCGAAGCCCCGCTCGAACGGTTCGATGACGACGCGCGCCTGGCTGTCGTTGACCGGCGTAACTTTTACGACGCGCGGCTTGAGAAATTCGTTCATGGAATCCTGCATGTGAACAGTGCCCTCTTCTAAACTTTTACTTCGAGTACAGCTCGACAACCAGGTTTTCGTTGATATCCGGGAGGATGTCATCGCGTTCCGGCAATGCCTTGAGTGTTCCGACCATCTTCGTTGCGTCAACTTCAACCCAGTCCGGCAAGCCGATTTGGGTAGCAATTTCCAACGATGATTTGATACGCAATTGTTTCTTCGCTTTTTCGCGAATAGAAACAATGTCGCCACCGTCTACTTGATATGACGGAATGTTTACAACGCTGCCATTGACTTCGATGCCTTTGTGGCTCACGAGTTGACGCGCTTCAGCACGCGTGGACGCAAAGCCCATGCGGTATACCGTGTTGTCGAGGCGGCCTTCCAGCAGCTGCAACAAGTTTTCACCGGTTGAGCCTTTGCGTTGCGCCGCTTTCTTGTAGTAGTTGCGGAATTGCTTTTCTAACACGCCATACATACGGCGGAGCTTTTGCTTCTCGCGTAGCTGCAGACCGTAGTCAGAAACACGTGGTCTGCGCGCCGGTGCGCCACCCGGAGGGACTTCCAGTTTGCACTCGGATTCCAACGGACGGACACCGCTCTTCAAGAAGAGGTCGGTACCTTCGCGGCGGGACAGCTTACATTTTGGGCCGATATATCTTGCCATTTCTCTCTACCTACTCAGACGCGGCGGCGCTTAGGCGGCCGGCATCCGTTATGCGGAATCGGTGTAACGTCGTTGATGTTCTGGATCTTGTAACCACAGCCATTGAGCGCACGTACCGCAGATTCGCGACCCGGACCCGGACCCCAAACGCGGACGTCGAGGTTCTTCAAGCCGTAGTCCAAAGCAGCGCGGCCGGCTTTGTCAGCGGCGACCTGAGCTGCGAACGGTGTCGACTTTCGCGAACCACGGAATCCGCAACCACCTGCCGTTGCCCAGGACAACGCGTTGCCCTGACGGTCGGTGATTGTGATGATCGTGTTATTGAAAGAGGCGTGGATGTGCGCAATGCCGTCCTGTACCTGTTTCTTGATCTTCTTACGTGTTGGTTTAGTTTGTGCCATGTGTCTTTATCCTGATTGGGCAGCGCCGGTTACTTACGAACCGGACGGCGCGGACCCTTACGAGTACGGGCATTGGTCTGTGTACGCTGGCCACGCAACGGCAAGCCACGACGATGACGGATGCCACGGTAGCAACCGAGGTCCATCAAGCGCTTGATGTTCATAGAGGTCTCGCGCCGCAGATCACCTTCTACGGTGAACTTCGCGACTTCGTCACGCAGCTTCGCCACCTCCGGCTCTGCCAGGTCTTTGACCTTCGCATTAGTGGCAATACCGGTGAGCTCGCAAATCTGTTGCGCGCGGGTGGGACCAATGCCGTAGATGCTGGTTAAAGCGATCACAACATGTTTGTTGACTGGAATGTTTATGCCTGCAATACGGGCCACGTTTCTATCCTCTTTACCTTACGGGTGCGCTCGCGCGCGACTCAGCCCTGACGCTGCTTGTGGCGGGCGTCAGTGCAAATCACCCGCAGTACGCCGTTCCTGCGAATTACTTTGCAGTTACGACAGATTTTTTTAACCGATGCTCGAACTTTCATAGTCGCTCTCCAATGGAGTCGCTTGCCGGTGCTTGCACCGGTGCGATCGCCGTACGTTAAGTACGGCTGTAATTTCTCAAGTTGGCTTTCTTCATCATCCCTTCATACTGGTGCGACTGCGTATGTGCCTGCAGCTGCTGCATGAAGTCCATGGTGACGACCACCAAAATCAATAACGACGTGCCGCCAAAGTTGAACGGTATGCTCGGGAAGAACATGCGCACCAACTCAGGCACCAGGCAGACGCCGGTTATATACAAAGCGCCCCAAAAGGTCAGACGCGTAAGAACACGGTCGATGTACTCACCCGTTTGCTGACCGGGACGAATACCCTGAATGAATGCGCCCGAGCGCTTCAGGTTGTCCGCAGTCTCGCGGGAGTTATACATCAATGCCGTGTAGAAGAAGCAGAAGAACGCCACCAGGAAGCCGTACAGCACAATATAGATAGGCTGACCCGGGCTTAATGCAGCACCGATAGACTGCAAGGTCTGCTGCAGTGCGTTCGGATTCGTGCTTTGCGCGCCGAACTGTACCAGTGTTGCAGGAAACAGCAACAGGCTAGAGGCAAAAATCGGTGGAATCACGCCCGACATGTTGATCTTGAACGGCAAATGCGTGCTTTGCGCCTGCATTTGTCGCCGGCCTTGCTGGCGCCGCGCATAGTTCACGGTGATCCGGCGCTGCGCACTTTCCATGAAGACTACGAACACGGTAATACCAAGAATGGCGATCGCAATGATCAGCGCCAGTGCCGGTGACATCGTGCCGTTGCGTACTAACTCAGCCGTACCAGCGATCGCACCAGGCATGCCAGCAATGATACCGGCCAAAATGATGATCGAGATACCGTTACCGACGCCGCGCTCAGTGATTTGTTCACCCAGCCACATCAGGAACATCGTGCCTGTCACAAGCGTGATGATGCAGATGATCATGAAGAACACGCCTGGATATGGCACCAGACCCGGCTGCGCCTGAATTGCGTAAGCGGCGCCGAAAGACTGTGCGATCGACAGGCCGAGCGTGCCAATGCGGGTGTAACCGGTAATCTTGCGACGTCCGCTCTCGCCTTCTTTCTTGATCTTCGCGAGCGACGGTACAACCACCGTAGCCATCTGCATCACAATCGACGCCGAGATGTACGGCATGATGCCGAGCGCAAAAATACCGAAGCGGGACAACGCACCACCGGAGAACATGTTTAGCATGACCAACACGTTGCCCGACTGCTCCTGGAAAAAATTTGCCAGTTGCACAGCATCGACGCCCGGTACCGGAATGAACGTACCGATCCGGTATACGACAAGCGCGCCAAGCAGGAACATCAGGCGTTGCCTGAGTTCTGTCAGCTTACCGCCCTGTGCCGGTGCTGCTACTGCTTCTTTTTGACTTTTCTTTGCCACGTCGTTTGTCTAATCCATCAAATGTTGTTGAGAGCCGCTTATGGGTTCTTAGTCTTCAATCTTGCCGCCGGCAGCCTCGATCGCCTTGCGAGCGCCGGGCGTGACAGCAATACCTTTGAGCGTTACCGGTTTGCTGAGTTTGCCAGAATCGATCACTTTTACTTTCTGTGTGTGCGCAGGCACGAGGTTGGCACTCTTCAGTGACAACAGGTCTACGACATCTTCTTTGACCAACTCAAGCTCGTGCAAACGCAGCTCAGCACTCAGGCGCGCTTTACGCGAGTTAAAGCCGACCTTAGGCAGGCGGCGTTGCAAAGGCATCTGACCGCCCTCGAAGCCGACTTTGTGGTAGCCGCCAGAACGCGCATGTTGCCCTTTGACACCGCGGCCGGAGGTTTTACCCTGACCTGCAGAGTGGCCACGCCCGAGGCGTTTGCCTGAAGGCTTGCTGCCCGCAGCTGGTTTCAATGTGTTAAGGCGCATCACGCTTCCTCTACCCGCAACAGGTATGACACCTGGTTAATCATGCCGCGGTTCTCCGGTGTGTCGTCGACTTCAACCGTGTGGTTGATGCGACGCAATCCGAGACCAGCGATACTGGCACGATGGTTTTTCAAACGGCCGAACTTGCTCTTCAGCAAGGTCACCTTGATTTTCTTATTCGCCTTAGCCATGGCTTAGCTCACAATCTCTTCGACTGACTTACCGCGTTTGGCGGCTACCGCAGCCGGTGAATGAATATTCGTCAGGCCATTGATCGTTGCGCGTACAACGTTGATCGGGTTACGCGAACCGTAACTCTTCGCCAGAACGTTACGAACACCGGCACATTCGAAAACAGCACGCATCGCACCACCCGCAATAACGCCGGTACCTTCAGAAGCAGGTTGCATGTACACCTTGGTCGCGCCGTGGCGGCCCTTGATTTCGTACTGCAGCGTGTCATCACGCAAATGCACCTTGGCGATGTTCTTGCGCGCGGCCTGCATCGCTTTTTGAATCGCGATAGGCACTTCGCGGGCTTTGCCGTAACCGAAGCCAACGCGTCCATTGCCGTCACCAACAACGGTTAAAGCGGTGAAGCCGAATTGACGGCCACCTTTGACCACCTTGGCGACACGATTGACGGCAACCAACTTCTCGAGAAGGTCGTCACCGCTGTTTTGTTTGTCGTTCTTTGCCATGCTTTTGGTTCCTGCTGTGAGCGTGCCGTCCGGCGCGCTAACCGCGTTGATGCCTCTTTAGAATTTCAATCCAGCTTCACGAGCTGCGTCAGCCAAAGCTTTGACACGACCGTGATAGCGGTAACCTGAACGATCGAACGCCACGCGCTCGATGCCTTTCTCTTTCGCACGCTCCGCGAGCGCCTTGCCAACTGCAACAGCTGCGTCGACGTTGCCCGTCGCTTTCAGCCCTTTGCTGACCGTTTTTTGTACTGTTGATGCCGCCGTCACGACCGAACCACCATCAACACCAATGATCTGTGCGTAGATGTGTTTCGGTGTGCGGTGTACAGACAAACGCAGCTCGCCAAGCTCGCGAATTTTCGCGCGAGTGCGTCTGGCGCGGCGTAATCGATTGTCTTTCTTGTTCAGTTTCATATCTGCAGCTCACTGCCTGGGTTACGTACCGTCTCATTTGCGGCCGCCAACCCGGGCGGGTTAATTCTAATGCGTTACTTTTTCTTCGCTTCTTTACGAACAACGCGTTCGTCAGAGTAGCGGACGCCTTTGCCTTTGTAAGGCTCTGGCGGACGATAGGCGCGAATCTCGGCAGCAACCTGCCCGACGATTTGCTTATCCACACCGGACAGCACGATCTCGGTCTGGCTCGGTGTTTCTACCTTGATGCCTGCGGGCATCGCGTGAACGACCGGATGCGAAAAGCCCAATGTCAGGTTCAGTTTGTCGCCCTGCGCCTGCGCACGGTAGCCGACACCGACCAAGGTCAATTTCTTTTCCCAACCTTCGCTAACGCCTTTTGCCATGTTGGCAAGCAGTGCACGCGTTGTGCCAGACATCGCCTTGGCGAAACGCGATCCGCTACGTGCGGATACCTGCCAGCTACCGTCTTCCTCGGTGATGTCCACCTCGGAGTTCAGGTCCATTGACAAGTTACCCTTGCTGCCCTTCAGCGACACGGTGCTACCGCTGCGCGTTAACTCAACGCCTTTCGGTAAGCTCACTGGTTGTTTTGCAATTCTCGACATTGTCGTTCACTCAATCTAATGGCAGCGTTGCTGCCGACTATTGCGCGTAGCACCCAGTGCTACGGGCCTTTGTACGTATCCGTCTTATTGGACGAGGCAGATCACCTCACCACCGACGCCTTTCTCACGTGCTTTACGGTCACTCATCACGCCTGCTGACGTTGAGACGATCGCAACACCCAAGCCGCCGAGCACAGTCGGCAGATCGTCAGTTGGACGGTAGATACGCAAACCAGGCTTACTGACGCGTTTAATTTTTTCGATGACCGGCGCACCATCGTGGTAGCGAAGCTCGACGGTCAGCTGTGTCTTGGCACCTTCTTTGTCGACGCGAACGTCGCCGACGTAACCTTCATCACGAAGGACGTTTGCGATCGCCACTTTGGCGTTTGAAGAAGGCATGCTCACATCAACCTTGCGCGCTTTTTGCGCGTTACGGATGCGTGTCAGCATATCTGCTATTGGATCACTCATGCTCATAGTAATACTTCCCTACGCTTACCAGCTGGCTTTGCTGAGACCCGGGATTTCACCCTTCATGGTCGCTTCACGCAGTTTGTTACGGGCCAAACCGAACTTACGGTAAAAGCCGTGCGGACGGCCGGTGATTGAACAACGGTTGTGCTGACGTGACGGTGACGCATCGCGCGGCATCGCATTCAACTTACGTTGCGCCACTTCTTTGTCTTCCAAAGAAGCTTCCGGGTTATTGATGATTACTTTGAGCGCCGTACGCTTCTTTGCGTACCGAGCGACCAGTTTTGCGCGCTTTGTTTCGCGAGCCACCATTGATTTCTTTGCCATAAGGCTTACCTATGCTTGCCAGCGCCTAGCGCTTGAACGGAAAGTTGAATGCTTCGAGCAACGCACGACCTTCGTCGGCGTTACGGGCTGTTGTCGTGATCGTGATGTCCATGCCGCGCATCGCGTCGACCTGGTCATACTCGATTTCAGGGAAGATGATCTGCTCTGTCACACCCATAGAGTAGTTGCCCTGACGATCGAACGATTTCGCGTTGAGACCACGGAAGTCACGGATCCGGGGAATTGAAATCGCGATCAGGCGATCCAGAAACTCGTACATGCGTTCGCGACGCAGCGTCACTTTGCAACCGATCGGATAACCTTCACGGACTTTAAAGCCGGCAACCGATTTACGCGCGTTACGCACGATCGGCTTCTGCCCGGCAATCGCCGTCATGTCTTTCACCGCGTGATCCATGGTCTTCTTGTCAGCGATTGCTTCGCCGACACCCATGTTGATCGTGATCTTGGTGATCTTCGGCACTTCCATGACGTTGTCGAGCCCAAGCTTTTCTTTAAGCGCGGGAATCACCGTCGTTTTGTAGTGTTCTTGAAGTCTGGCCATAGCTATTCTCGACGTGCCTTACGGCTATACGTCAACTGCCTCGTTGTTAGAGCGGAAAACACGGCGCTTTTTGCCGTCTTTACTAATGTCGATAGCAACCCGGTCGCCTTTTTTGGTCTTCGGGTTGTACACCTGTACGTTCGAGATGTGGATCGGCATACGTTTGTCCTGAATGCCGCCCGGTTCTCCTGCGTTCGGATTAGGCTTCACGTGCTTCTTAGCAATGTTGATGCCTTCGACTTCGACCCTGTCGTCGTCGATCATTTTCACCACCGTGCCGGTGCGACCTTTGTCTTTACCGGTAAGCACAATGACTTCATCGCCTTTTCTGATCTTCTTCATCCGAATACTTCCTGTCGGCGCTTACAGCACTTCCGGTGCAAGCGACACGATTTTCATAAATTTCTGACCGCGCAACTCGCGGGTCACCGGGCCAAAGATACGCGTACCGATTGGCTCGAGCTTACTGTTCAACAGCACTGCGGCGTTGCCGTCAAAACGGATCAATGACCCATCCTTGCGACGAACACCCTTGCGAGTGCGCACGACGACAGCGTTATACACTTCGCCTTTCTTAACCTTGCCACGCGGGATCGCGTCTTTGACGCTGACCTTGATGACATCGCCTACACCGGCGTAGCGGCGCTTTGAGCCGCCAAGCACCTTGATGCACATCACGCGGCGCGCGCCGCTGTTATCTGCCGCATCAAGAACGGATTGCATTTGAATCATTGGCTTATTCCTGCCTTTAGGGTCTGCCGCACTACGGCGGACAACCGACTATCGCTGTGCTGCGCGCTCAACAACCTCGACCACAGCCCAGGCTTTACTTTTTGACATCGGACGACATTCGGTGATCGCAACCGTATCGCCTTCGCGACATTGATTCGTCTCATCGTGCGCCTTCAGCTTTGTCGTACGGCGGATGTATTTGCCGTAGACGCCGTGGCGTACGAGACGTTCGATTGCTATCGACACTGTCTTGTCCATCTTGTCCGAGACGACCTTGCCTATCAGGCGGCGCTCGGAGTTTTCTGTATTCGCTTCGCTCATCTTTTGTCCTTACGCCTTTTTGGCTGCCACTTGCGTCATCACCGTTTTAATACGCGCGATGTCTTTACGCACGCGACGGTAATCCTGCTGTGGCATTTCCTGCCCGGTCGCTTTCTGCATACGCAGGTTGAACTGCTCTTTACGCAATTTCAGCAACTCGGCTTCAAGAGCATCGCTGCTCATTTCACGCATTTCTGAGGCTTTCATTACATCACCTGCCGTGCGACGAATGCCGTCGCCATAGGAATCTTGGCGGCCGCCAGGCGAAACGCCTCGCGCGCTATTTCTTCGCTCACACCTTCCATTTCATAAAGGATACGGCCTGGCTGAATCTGGGCTACCCAGTACTCAACGTTACCCTTACCTTTACCCTGACGTACTTCCAGCGGTTTCTTACTGATCGGTTTGTCGGGGAAGACGCGGATCCAGATTTTGCCGCCACGTTTAATGTGACGTGTCATCGCACGACGTGCCGCTTCAATCTGACGCGCTGTCAGACGACCACGACCTGTCGCTTTCAATGCATACTCGCCGAAAGACACAGTGCTACCGCGCTGCGCGAGGCCGCGGTTGCGACCTTTCATCTGCTTTCTGAATTTGGTTCTTTTTGGCTGCAACATGCTCGTTAGCTCCTAGCGCGCCGCGGCGTCTGCAGGCTCAGCTGCCTGACTTTCGCCGGTATCATAAACTTCGCCCTTGAAGATCCAGACCTTGACGCCAATGATGCCGTAAGTTGTGTTGGCCTCAGCGGTGCCGTAGTCGATGTCAGCGCGCAGCGTGTGCAACGGCACACGACCTTCGCGATACCACTCAGAACGGGCAATCTCAGCACCGTTCAAACGACCACCAGCTTTGACTTTGATACCCAAAGCGCCGACACGCATGGTGTTGGTCACCGCGCGTTTCATCGCACGACGGAACATGATGCGTCGCTCGAGCTGTTGCGCGATGCCTTCAGCAACCAACGTTGCGTCAAGCTCAGGCTTACGAATTTCGGCGATATTGATGCGTACGTCTGGCAGAGGCATTTTCATCATGCGAGCGACGTCACGACGCAGGCGCTCAATGTCTTCACCCTTCTTACCAATCACGATGCCAGGGCGAGCCGTGTGCAACGTAATGTTCACTTTCTTGGCGGGACGCTCAATCTGGATACGTGACACAGAAGCATCTTTCAGACGCTTCGACAGGTAACTGCGAACTTCGTAGTCCTGACGAACGTATTCCGGATATGTTTGTGAATCCGCGTACCACTTGGACGTCCAGTCAGACGTAATGCCAAGGCGAATACCGGTAGGATGTACTTTTTGACCCATAGCGAGCTGCCCTATTTACCAGCGTCGTCCGCAACGCGGATCGTGATGTGGCTGTTACGTTTGATAATGCGTGTGCCACGGCCTTTGGCGCGTGCACGGTAGCGACGAAACGTCGGTGCTTCGTCGATCATGATTGTTTCAACTTTCAGTTCGTCAATATCGGCGCCGTGATTGTGCTCGGCGTTCGCGATCGCGGACTCCAATACCTTACGAACAATCGCCGCACCTTTCTTAGGCATGAACGACAACGTCGTAATGGCTTCGTCTACTGACTTGCCACGAATCATGTCTGCCACCAGGCGACATTTTTGCGGTGAGATGCGCGCATAGCGCAATTTTGCTGCGACTTGCATGTCGTAATCCTTAACGCTTGGTCTTGCGATCACCCGCATGACCCTTAAAGGTCCGGGTCATCGCGAATTCGCCAAGTTTATGGCCAACCATGTTTTCTGAGATCAGTACAGGCACGTGTTGACGGCCGTTATGCACAGCAATCGTCAGGCCAACCATGTCCGGCAACACCATTGAGCGGCGTGACCAGGTTTTGATGGGACGGCGATCGTTGGCAGCAGCTGCAGCCTCAACCTTCTTGGCGAGGTGGTTGTCAACGAACGGTCCTTTTTTAAGTGAACGAGGCACGTATTTCTTCCTGTCTCTGGCTTAAGTCAGCCGTTACTTGCGGCTCTTACGCCGACGAACAATCATCGAATCGGTACGCTTGTTAGAGCGTGTCTTGTAACCCTTGGTCGGCGTACCCCACGGGCTCACCGGATGGCGACCACCTGACGTACGACCCTCACCACCACCGTGCGGGTGATCCACCGGGTTCATCGCCACACCGCGAACGGTCGGACGAACGCCGCGCCAACGTTTGGCACCGGCTTTACCCAGCTTGCGAAGGTTGTGTTCACCATGACCGACTTCACCAATCGTGGCGCGACACTCTGTGTGAATCCTGCGCATCTCACCGGAGCGCAGACGCAGCGTGACGTAAGCGCCTTCGCGAGCAGCGACCTGAGCGACGCCGCCCGCTGAGCGCACCATTTGTGCGCCTTTGCCTGGCTTCATCTCGACGCAGTGCACTTGACTACCGACGGGAATGTTACGCAGTGGTAATGAATTACCGGGCTTGATCGGCGCATCATCAGAAGACTGAATCGGCGTGCCAACAGCAATGCCCTTAGGCGCCAGAATATAGCGACGCTCGCCGTCGGCATATTTGATCAACGCAATGTGTGCGCTGCGGTTTGGATCATACTCCAGACGCTCAACGACACCCTGAACCCCAAACTTGTCACGTTTGAAGTCAATGATGCGGTAACGCTGCTTGTGACCACCGCCATGATGGCGAACCGTAATGCGACCCGTGTTGTTACGACCACCGCTCTTTGACTTCTTGTCGAGCAACGGCGCGTAAGGACCACCTTTGTGCAAGCCTTCGGTCAGTACTTTGACCTTGAAGCGACGTCCTGGTGAGGTCGGTTTTTGTTTTTGCAATGACATGTCTGTCTACCTTGCTACCCGCGCCTTATTCGGCGCCGAGGAAATCAATTTCGCTGCCCGCCGCAAGGCTGACATACGCTTTCTTGAATGCTGACCGACGGCCCAAACCGCGACCGCGACGTTTCACTTTGCCCGCTTGGTTGACAACGGTGACGGCGTCAACGCTGACTTCGAACAGTTTCTCGACAGCCGCCTTGATCTCGCTCTTCGTCGCATCAACGCGAACTTTGAACGCGACCTGGTTGGCTTTCTCGGAAATCAAATGGCTCTTTTCAGAGATATGCGGACCTAACAGTACGGTCAGCAAACGCTCTTCGCGGAATGTCTGGCTCATGACAAACGCTCCTCTACTAGCTTCAGTGCGGCAACGCTGATCACCACTTTTTCAAAGCGCAGCAACGTCACCGGATCGATCGCCGTGACGTCGATGATGCCGACGTTTTTCAGGTTGCGTGCCGCCAGATACAGGTTCTCATCAAACGCTTCGTTAACGATAAGGACGTTGTCCAGAGACAAACCCTTGAGCTTCGCAGCGAGCTCCTTTGTCTTCGGCGCATCAACAGTGATCGACTCAACGACCACCAGACGCTCCTGACGCAGCAGCTCCGAGAACAACGAGCGCAATGCGCCGCGATACATCTTACGGTTCACTTTTTGGCTGTAATCGCGAGGGCGAGCAGCGAATGCGCGACCACCACCGACCCAGATTGGGCTGCGAATCGTGCCGGCGCGTGCGCGACCAGTGCCTTTTTGATTCCATGGCTTAGCGCCACCGCCACTGACATCAGCGCGGTTCTTCTGCCGCTTGGTGCCACTGCGTGCACCAGCAAGCCATGCGGTAACGACTTGGTGAATCAAAGGCTCATTGAAATCAACGCCGAACGCTTGCTCGGAGACTTCAACGCCGCCTTTGGCGCCAACGATATCGAGTTTCATCGCCATCGGTTAGCCCTTTCTCTTTGTTTTGATCGCCGGGCGAACGATAACGCTGCCGTCGGCGTGTCCCGGGATAGCGCCTTTAATCAGGATAAGGTTCTTTTCCTGATCGACGCGTACTACTTCCAGGTTCTGAATCGTGCGTTGCACGTTACCCATATGGCCGGACATTTTCTTGCCCTTGAAGACGCGACCTGGCGTTTGGTTCTGACCAATCGAGCCCGGCGCACGATGCGAGATCGAGTTACCGTGCGTAGCGTCTTGCATGCTGAAATTGTGGCGTTTCACGGTGCCCGCGAAACCCTTACCGATAGTGGTGCCGATGACGTCAACCTTCTGGCCTGCCTCGAACAGCTCTACGGTGACTTCGCTGCCCACTGCGAGCTCATCGCCTTCACCGTCATTCAGACGATGCTCGACGAGACGCTTGCCAGCTTCTGACTTAGCGGCTGCATAGTGGCCTGCGAGGGGTTTTGATACGCGCGATGCTTTTACTGAGCCTGCCGCTACCTGTACGGCACGGTAACCATCGCGCTCCACGGTTTTCACCTGTGTGACACGGTTCGGCGTGGCTTCAATGACGGTGACTGGAACCGAGGCTCCGTCTTCCGTAAAGATGCGCGTCATGCCGCATTTGCGGCCAACGATTGCGATCGTCATGTTTCTCTCTTCCCTAGTACTGACTGCGATTGGTCAATACAAACAAAATTCAAAGTCCGGTCAGTCACACACTGCAATTGGCGTGCGCTGTCTGCCACTATCACCGCGCCTGCTGGTACTTCACCAGTGGTTCGCGAGCGGCCGCTCCGGCTTGCAGTTCTGCAGCCTGCCAAATGGCAGCGCCTGTAAAGAACCAATACCGGAAGCCTTTAAAGGCCCCATCAGATCGCCCCTCGCTCGCTATGCGAAGCTTCCGGAGACGACCGCGCCATCGAGCCTTACCCGATGGCGCTGGTTTTCGCCCGATTCACCGCCAGAAATCTGTGTTTCCGATCATCGAGAATCGCGCAGCCCGCTATTATAGCGGGCGAATTCAGGATTACAACAAGATTTCAGTAGAAACTGCGCTTGAAAGCGAGAATCACTGATCTTATCTAGTTCAGCTTGATCTGGACGTCCACACCAGCCGGCAATTCCAGCTTCATCAGTGCATCAACAGTCTTGTCAGTAGGATCGACAATATCCATCAAACGCTTGTGGGTGCGAAGCTCATACTGGTCGCGAGCGTCTTTATTAACGTGCGGCGAGATCAGCACAGTAAAGCGCTCCATCTTGGTCGGCAGAGGCACAGGACCTTTAACCGTGGCGCCTGTTCGCTTCGCTGTATCAACGATTTCGCGAGCTGACGTGTCGATAAGACGATGATCGAAAGCTTTCAAGCGGATTCTAATATTCTGATTCGTAGCCATTTGCTCAACCTTTTTGCTCTTTCCAGCGGGTTTTGTTTTGCCAGCAAGAGCTGTGCTCAATATTTCCATTTACTCCATGGCTCACTTCGCTGCGCTTTACTTCCGTAAATGGAAATATTGAGCACAGCCCTTGCTTACCATGGGCCGCCCGGTGGGCTGGCCTTCTTCGTTCTGCCTCACCACTAAGATCTTCCCAATCTCTCGGTGAGGCTAAGGCTCTGATCACCCACTAAAACCTTTTCGCGGAAGTAAAGCGCAGCCACAGCGAGCCATGGAGCGAAAAGGTTTTAGTGGGTGATCAGAGCCTGCGCTAACTCAATCAACCGTTAAGCAATGATCTTCGCAACAACGCCAGCACCAACAGTACGCCCACCCTCACGGATGGCAAACCGCAGACCGTCTTCCATCGCGATCGGTGCAATCAGCTCAACAACCATCTGCACGTTGTCACCCGGCATCACCATCTCGGTGCCTTCCGGCAACTCGCACGCACCCGTTACATCCGTTGTACGGAAGTAAAACTGCGGACGATATCCTTTAAAGAATGGCGTATGACGACCACCCTCTTCCTTGTTCAGGATGTACACCTCAGCTTCAAACTTGGTGTGCGGCGTAATCGATGCCGGCTTGGCCAATACCTGACCACGCTCAACCTCGTCACGCTTCGTACCACGCAGCAATACGCCAACGTTGTCTCCAGCCATGCCTTGGTCCAGCAGCTTTCTGAACATCTCAACGCCCGTACACGTGGTCTTCGTCGTGTCGTTGATACCGACGATCTCGATCTCATCACCCACGTTCACAATGCCGCGCTCAATACGACCGGTCACTACCGTGCCGCGACCCGAGATAGAGAACACGTCCTCTACCGGCATCAAAAAGTCTCCATCCACTGCGCGCTCTGGCTCAGGAATGTAGCTGTCCATCGCATCAATCAGCTTGTAGATCGACTGAATACCAATCTCCGAATCATCACCTTCAAACGCCTTAAGCGCAGAGCCGGTAATCACTGGCGTGTCATCACCCGGGAACTCGTACGTAGACAGCAGATCACGGATCTCCATCTCAACAAGCTCTAGCAGCTCTTCGTCGTCAACCATGTCCGCTTTGTTCATGTACACAACGATGTACGGAACACCCACCTGACGTGCCAGCAGGATGTGCTCGCGCGTTTGTGGCATCGGGCCATCCGCTGCGTTCACCACCAGGATCGCACCGTCCATCTGTGCA
>JBCBZK010000208.1:0-2680 GCA_039815365.1 Pseudomonadota bacterium
CGTATGAAAACGTACTTAGATGGGCCAACACGATCTCCGAACGTCGTGGTGTCATTCGTGGTCGACGCGTCAACCGCGTCTGGGGCGAAGAGTCGTCACAACTCAAGGAACGTCACGACGCCTCCGATCTCGACTGAGACAGATTCAATGCGCCCGATTGACAACCTCAATCGGGCGCGACGAAATCTTTTGTGCATCAAGTAGGTCTCCTCCACCACAACACACGAGGCATGCGCCTCACACAGATTGGAGAGAGACCATGACCTTGACGAATCAACTCACCCGAACACTGATCATCGTTGCAACACTGATTGTTGGAGCCTTCGCGGTAAGCCCAAACGCGTACGCACAGGATGCCGACAACACCTGGACCAAACGCTCGCAGAAAATCAAAGGCACCTGGCAAATCGTAGAAACCGACGCCGGCACGTTCCTCGAACTGGATGACGCATTCAAAACGCGCAACGCACCGGATCTGAAACTGTTCCTGTCACCGCTTGCCGCTGACGATGTCAACGCACGCAACGCAACAAGCGGCAGCGTGCTGATCTCGAAACTGAAAAAAGCGAAAGGCGCGCAACGCTACGAGATTCCTGCCGACATCGATCTTTCGCAGTTCCAGACGTTGGTCCTGCATTGCGAGGCCTACACGAAACTCTGGGGTGTCAGCGCGCTGTAAAACGCCGCGAACTCAGACACAAGGGCCGACGAATTCGATTCGTCGGCCTTTTTTATCCCGCTTGTGCCACAACGTCGTAGTGCACGACGTTCGGTTCGTACTCCAGCAAATACGCTTTGTCTTCCGGATAGTACTTCGCTACTTCGATGTCCTCACCCGCAAAACGCACGATATGCTCCCGGCTTTCCCATTCGGTCATCGTGATGAAATGCGTCACGCCGTCATCGGCGCGTTCCAGAATGCGAACGCTCAGACATCCGTCGACAGACTGATAATCCGGAATCGCGGTGCGCTCCAGAAACGCTCGATAAGCACTGGCTTTCTCAGTCGGTACGCGACCGTGCCACATTCGCAAGACGCTCACCAACCAATACCAATGTGGAGAAACGCCCCAGCAACAAGCGCCATAACGACAACAATTGCGGCAAATTCGAACGCATCGATTGGAAGCCCCAGATGCGGCGCTCGCTTTTCCTGAGTGCCTTCAGAGACATCTGTATTCCGCCGCACCAACACTACTTGTGCATCGGAACGAATATATCGCACGTAGTGCCGCAGCTTCGATGACTGATAAGACCACACACTGAGTAGCATAGAGGCCAATAACGCAAGAGAAGCCACAGTGTGGTCTCGATCCGGAAACTCGGGGATCGACTTGTCGACGAACGCGTAAAACGAAGCGGCTCCTAGCAGAAAAGTGCAGGCCGCAAAACGACCCCAAGCACTGTCAGCGCTAACCAAAACGACAACAACCACGGGCAACGCGAAAAAGATTACCGCAAACAGAATCGCTCGCATCGGAACGATGTTCGGATGCATATCGAGCGTCTGGATTACCCCAACGACCAACGCAAAAACTATGCTGAAGATCGAAACGACAACCATGGCACGCAACTCCCATGGTGTTGGAAGGTGCGGGCCAGAGCCCGGTACCTCAGATCTGAGTGGGATTTTCGCGCTGGCATGTGCTGGCACTGGTGGTTACACAACCTCAAAAAAAGACACACAGCGAGAGTGACATATCTTGATGACGCTCACTAACTTTTGCCCATCTGCGCGACCGCACCCGCGACCAGCACCAGCAGCACGACAATCGTCGCCACCTCCAGAACGTCAATGTAGATCGCACGTCTGCGAGTCGCAGCCGGGTTTGAGACGGGTAGCGCACCATCGCCACGCTTGTGGGACACGGATTCCCGGTAGGAACGCACATGCCTCACATACTGTCGCAGTTTCGACGACTGATAGAACCACGCGCTGAGTAGCATTGAAGCTATCAGCAAAATCGAGGCCACGGTTTTTTCACGAACAGGAAATAGAGCGATCGACTTTTCAACCAACGCATAGAACAAAGCGGCGCCCACCAGGAACAGACACACCACGAATCGGCCCCACGCGTTATCCGCGCTGACTAAAACAACCACCAGCACCGGTAAAACGAAGAATACGATCGCGAACATCAATGCACGCGCTGGAACGATGGTCGAGTAGATATCCAACGTCTGCATGACGCCGACCACGAGCGCGAATACTATGCTGAAAATCGCGACGATTACCATGGCCCGCAACTCCCAAGGCGTTGGAAGATGCGGGCCGGACCCCGGCACCTCCGATCGAAACGGAACCTTGGTGCCGCTAACGGACGGCATTCGGGTTACACGACCTCGAACAGACCAGCAGCGCCCATGCCGCCGCCAACGCACATCGTACAGACAACAAACTTCGCACCACGACGCTTACCTTCGATGAGCGCATGACCGACCATGCGAGCACCTGACATGCCGTACGGGTGGCCGATTGAAATTGCGCCGCCATTCACGTTCAAAAGCTCATTGGGAATGCCCAAACGATCGCGACAATAGATCACCTGCACGGCGAACGCCTCGTTTAATTCCCACAAGCCGATATCGTCCATCGACAGGCCGTGACGCTTTAATAGTTTCGGCACCGCAAACACCGGACCGATGCCCATCTCGTCAGGCTCGGTCCCCGCGACGGCGA
>JBCBZK010000011.1:0-45033 GCA_039815365.1 Pseudomonadota bacterium
CTGCCGTTGAGCCGACAGCTGATACGCAAGACGACGGAGATTCTGCCCCTTGATGCGTCCATTGTTGCAACAGCTCGCTCGAGCCGTCTCGCTAGCGACGGTGTTATTGGCGCTGACCGGGTGCTCAATTTTCAGTAGCAGCGAAGAGGTTACCGAGCCGCCATCGCCGCTTGTTGAATTCAAGCCTGAGGTGTCGCTTCGGCGCGTGCTGAGCACCAATATTGGCGGCGCGGCTGAGCATCTGCGTCTTGGTTTACGCCCGGCCGGTGACGGCACACGCTTGTTCGTTGCCGGTCGCGACGGTGTCATCGTTGCGTTCGATGCGGAGTCGAACGACAAGCAATGGCAAACCAAGCTCAAGGTTAAGTTAACGGCGGGTCCCGGTGTCGGCGACGGCAAAGTGGTTGTTGCAGAACGCAACGGTGGGGTCATCGCGCTAGACGCGAGTAGCGGCGATACGCTGTGGCAGCAAGATATTAAGGCCGAAGTGTTAGCCCCGCCGGCGCTCGGCGCGGAACGTGTCTTTGTTCGCACCGTCGACGGCAGACTGCTGGCGCTGGACGGGCGCACCGGTGAGCAACTGTGGTTTGTTGAACAACCCGTCCCGGCGCTGAGCCAGCGAGGGATCGGAGCGCCGGTCATTGTCGGTGATGTTGTTGTTGCCGGTTTTGATAACGGTCGTATTGTCGCCGTTAGCATTCTCACTGGTGAAATCGCCTGGGAGATTCCGCTGGGAATCGCGACGGGACGCTCGGATATCGAACGCATGATCGACGCCGACGGCGCGATCGCGGCTGCCGGTAACGATTTATATCTCTCGGGGTTTCGGGCGCGCACTGCGGCCGTAGCCGCTGAGTCTGGTCAGGCGCTATGGGCGCGTGATTTGTCGAGTTATGCCGGTCTCGGCATTGACTGGGCCAATGTTTATCTTGCGACCGACGACAGCCGGATACTCGCGTTAGGACGGCGCAACGGCGCTCAGGAATGGTCCAGCGATGCCTTTGTTCGCCGCCGGATCACGGCACCTGCGGTGTTAGGTGAGCATGTCATGTTTGGTGACTTTGAGGGTTACGTGCATGTGCTGAACGCCCGCACGGGTGCGATGGCAGCGCGTGTGCGTGTTGGTAAAGGCGCGATCGTGTCGCAGCCTTACGTCATGGGCAGCACGTTCTACGTCCAGTCCGAAACTGGCGCCGTCTCAGGGTTCACGATCCGCAGCGAAGAGTCGCGCTAGTCTCATGTTGCCCGTTGTGGCATTGGTTGGGCGGCCTAACGTTGGCAAGTCCACGCTCTTCAATCGGCTGACGCGCACGCGTGATGCGCTGGTTGCTGACTATGCCGGTCTGACGCGCGACCGGCAGTATGGCTATGGCAAAGTTGGTCCGCATCCTTATCTTGTGATCGATACCGGTGGGCTTGCCGGTGCCGATGACGGCGTTGAAGCCTTGATGCAAGCACAGGCGGTGCAGGCTATCGATGAGTCTGACGCTGTTGTGTTCATGGTCGATGCGCGTGAAGGTTTGTTGGCCGGCGATGAGGATATCGTCGTTATGCTGCGCCGCCGTGATACACCCGTATTCCTCGCCGTTAATAAAGCGGAAGGTCTCGACCGCGATACGGTTGCAGCAGAGTTCTACTCGTTAGGTATTGGCGAACCACTGGTTATCTCAGCCGCGCACGGCGATCGCGTGACACCGCTCATTGAGCATGTTCTGGCGTCATGTCCGGCGCCCGTGGATGATGATGACTTGGGTAACGATACAGTGACTGTCACGGTTGCCGGCCGTCCTAACGTTGGCAAATCCACTTTGATCAATCGGTTGATCGGCGAGGAGCGTCTCGTGGCGTTCGATCGACCGGGAACCACACGCGACAGTGTACGCGTGCCGTTTTCGCGGGAAGGCCGCGATTACACACTGATCGATACGGCAGGTGTGCGTCGTCGCGCGCGCGTCAACGAGACGATCGAGAAATTCAGTATCATCAAGACACTCCAGGCGATTGAGCAAAGCAATGTCGTGATTGGTGTGCTTGACGCGCGGGAAGGGGTGACCGATCAGGACGTCTCGCTATTCGGTCTGATCATTGAGCGTGGCCGTGCGCTTGTGATCGCTGTGAACAAGTGGGACGGGCTCGACCCGGATTCGCGAAAGAAGCTGCGCGATGGATTGGATATGAAGCTCGGTTTCACCGACTTCGCGCCCAGTCACTTTATATCAGCTCGGCATGGCACCGCAGTCGGCAAGCTGTTGCCTGACGTGGATCGCGTGCACGAGGCCGCGTGTCGTGAGCTATCCACTGCGGCGCTGACGCGTGCGCTGGAAACTGCCGTAGAAGCGCACCCGCCACCGATGTCGCGCGGCCGGCGGCCGCGCCTTCGCTATGCGCATCAAGGGGGTCGCAATCCACCAGTGATTGTTATTCATGGCAATCAGGCTGAACGCTTGGCGGCGAGTTACCGGCGCTACCTGATCAACTACTTTCGCAAGGTGTTCAAACTGCGCGGTACACCGATCCGTTTGCAGCTCAAGACCAGTAAGAACCCCTATGAAGGCCGGCGAAATACCTTAACGCCGCGTCAAGAATATAGCCGTAAGCGTATGTTAAAGCACGTAAAAAAGAAATAGTCACAATTTTTATCAGGCGGATTGTGCGCCGTGCGTGCTACCATTCGGTGAATCGAAAAAATGATCAGGGGAGCGATCAACTATGAGTATTTTAGAAACCATTCTGAAGTCGCAAGGCGGCAATCTTGTGAAGCAACTGGCGGGCAACTTGAACCTCGACGAAGGTCAAGCCGGCGCTGCAGTGGCGCAATTGTTACCGGCATTGACTCAGGGCATGAAGAAAAACGTGGCGCAACCCAACGGACTCGAATCGTTGCTTGGTGCGCTGAAAGGCGGCAACCACTCGCGTTACGTCGAAGACCCTGCGAATCTTGGCAGTGCGGAGACAGTTCAGGATGGCAACGCGATCCTCGGGCACCTATTCGGCAGCAAAGACGTGAGCCGTCAGGTTGCAGCACAGGCGGCGAAGTCGACAGGCCTTGATGTTGGTGCAATGAAAAAAATGTTGCCAATGGTAGCTGCGATGGCAATGGGCTCACTCAGCAAAGAAAGCAAAGGTGGTGCGCTGTCATCACTATTGGGCGGCGGCAGTCAGTCCGCCGGTGCCGGTCTTTTGGGCAGCTTCCTGGACAAAGACAACGACGGCGTCGATATCGGCGATATGCTCGGATTGGCCAAAAAGTTCTTCTGATCGGCCGTTGCTGAGTTGTTCCCGCGCTCGATGAGAATCACGCACCGATGAGGCGGGGTGGCCGACGCACGCGTCGTGGTATCGGTGGCTTGGGCCGCTTGTTGCCCGTGGTTGGCTTTGTCTTGTATTTCGGTTGGTACTACCTCTCCCATCAAGAGTTAGTGCCACTGACCGATCGCAAGCAGCTTGTTGATCTGTCGCGCGAACAGGAAATGGCGCTCGGGTTGCAATCCTACGAGGACATTCTCAGCCAGTCTCAAGTGTTGCGCTCCGGGAACGAAGTCGATGCCGTACGCCAGATCGGCATCGCGATCGCCAACGCGGCGGCAGATATGGACCCCGGGTTCGAATGGGATTTCAACGTGATCCGCTCCGAGCAGGCCAACGCGTTTGCGTTGCCCGGCGGCAAGGTTGCGGTTTACACCGGAATTCTGCCGATCGCCGAGAACGTCAACGGGCTGGCGATCATCATGGGTCATGAGGTCGCTCACGCACTTGCCAGGCATGGTGCGGAACGTATGGCGCGCCAGAAACTGGTCCAGATCGGCAGTATGGCGGCTTCGTTCGCCATCGGCGATATGAATGTATCAACGCAGCGTGCTGTGATGGGTGCACTCGGGGTTGGTGCGCAATACGGGGTTTTGTTGCCCTTTTCCCGCCACCACGAATCGGAGGCTGATTACATTGGCTTAGTGCTTGCCGCAAGGGCGTGTTTTGATCCTCGTGAGGCGCCCGGGCTGTGGCAGCGCATGGGCGCTAATGCAGGCAAATCGCCATCTGAATTTATGTCAACGCACCCTGCGCCTGAGACCCGCGTTGAGCAGTTTGAGCAATGGATGCCCGAAGCGCTGCGCATTCGAGAGCAATACTGCCAGGGACGCTGATCCGTATGAATGCTGATACCGATGCTGGCGCGCGACGCTTAGTCGCTCTGGACGCTGACTTTGCGATGCGTCGTGGTGGCAGTCTCGTAACCCCAACGCTTGCTTACGAGACTTGGGGTGAACTGAACACAGCGAAAGACAACGCGATTGTGTTGTTTACCGGTTTATCTCCTTCAGCGCATGCAGCGTCGTCGGTCGCAGATCCGTCGCCGGGTTGGTGGGAGGAGATGCTTGGGCCAAAGCGCCCAATCGATACGGATCGGTTTTTTGTCGTCTGTGTTAACTCGCTCGGCAGTTGTTTTGGATCCACGGGTCCGGCGAGTCTGAAGCCCGACGGCCAAGGGCCTTACGGCATTGATTTCCCGGTATTGTCGCTTGAGGATGTGGCGAGCGCATCAGCTCTGGTGCTCGACGCGCTTGGCATCGTCAGGGTACATGCAGCCATCGGTTGCTCGATGGGTGGCATGACGGCGTTAGCCTTTTGTGTACTGCATCCCGAGCGTGCCAGCAGACTGATCTCCGTATCGTCGGCGGCGCGTGCAGCACCGTTTGCGATCGCATTGCGCTCGTTGCAGCGTGAGATGGTGCGTAAGGACCCAGACTGGCGCGAGGGTCGCTATGATCCCGCTAGTGGTGGCCCTGTCAGTGGTATGCGCCTTGCCCGCAAGCTCGGCATGATCTCGTATCGCTCGGCCGCTGAATGGGGAGTGCGGTTCGGCCGCGAACGCGTGTCGTCTGAGCGTGCGAGTAATGATGCATTCTGCATCGACTTTGAGATTGAGTCTTACCTTGAAGCGCACGCTAACAAGTTCACCGGTGACTTCGACGCAAATTGCTATCTGTACCTGTCGCGGGCGATGGACTTGTACGATGTTGCTGACTACGGTGGCTCTGTGGCATCGGGTGTTGCGCGTAGCCAATTGACCCAAGCACTGGTGATCGGCGTCAACAGCGACATACTGTTTCCGGTCGCCCAACAGCAGGAACTCGCGGCCGCAATGCGCGAGGCAGGCTGCGCGGTCGATTTCCATACGCTGGACTCGATCCAGGGTCACGACTCCTTCTTGGTAGATATGGACCGTTTCAGACCCGTGATAGGGGACTGGCTGGCGCAGACATAGCCATACGCACTTCTGCAGATTTGCTACACTAAGCGCATGAATACCGCAGAAGTCATCACACCTTACGAAGGCATTGCACCGCTCGTCCAGTTGGTCGATGAGGCGGTCGCGCTCGGCGATCACACGGCCATTACGGAGCAAATCAAGAATGACTTGTGCCGGATGATCCGCACCAACGCTTTCGAGCTGCCCGTTGCTGTGATGACGCCGCTGCCTGACCGCTACGCGCGTCGGTTGCTGCACCGTAACGCCGCGTTAGGTTATTCAATCGTTGCGATGACCTGGGGTCCCTGTCAGTCAACGCCCATTCACGATCACGACGGGATGTGGTGTGTCGAGGGTGTCTGCGCCGGCAGCATTGATGTGCTTCAGTATGAGTTGATGCAAACAGCTGACGATGAGCGCTACTGCTTCGAGTCACGGAACTCGTACATGGCAGGCGTTGGCAGTGCCGGTTGTCTGATTCCACCGTACGAATACCATCAGATATCAAATCCGTGCGACCGCAGCCCGGCGGTGTCGCTACACATTTATGGCGGCGATATGGATCAGTGCCACGTGTTTGTGCGTGAGGGCAAAACCTCTGACTGGCATCGCAGGGTCATGCGCGAGTTGTCGTTCGACGAATAGCGCACTGACGACGTCGGAGCGCCCGCTGTTTACGGTGCTTACGATCTGCGCATCAGCCCCGTTCTATCGTCTTTTTGTCGGATGCCGGCAATGGCGTCACTGCGTTCACGTTAGCCGAGAATGAGCCGTCGGCCAGTCTGACATCGACTGCATCGCCTGCCGCGATGGCGCTCACAGAATCCAGTGCGTCGCCGCTATTCGCTACCGTGACGATCGAGTAACCGCGACCGAGAACCGCTAATGGGCTCACCGCGTGTAGATGTTTGGCAATGGCCTGTAGCTGCTCTTGCTGTTGGGTCAGCCCGTTTTGGTAGGCGCGTTTCAATCGGCGGGACGCGTTCATGAGTTGCGTTTGGCGTTGCAGCACGGTCTTGGCTGGGGTTTGGCTCTGTAAGCGTGACGTAACATGTCGCAGGCGTTGCTGATTACTCTCAAGCGTCCGGTTGAGCGCACGGCTCATGCGGCGCCCCGTATCACGTAGCGCAAGCGTCTTGCGTGCCAGTTGTGCGGCCGGGTTTTGCAGAGCGAGCCGCCTCGACAGGTGATCAGTGGCTTGTGACAGCGTTTGTCGTGGTCGTTGCTCCGCGAGTAGCAAACGACGGCCGAGTGCTTGCAGCTCACCAAGTAACGTTTGCTGATCAGCGCCGGCGAGCTCTGCGGCTGCCGAGGGTGTCGGTGCGCGTTGGTCAGCAACGAAATCAACGATCGTAACGTCGGTTTCATGACCGACGCCGCTGATCACAGGAATCGAGCAGGCGGCGACATCGCGTGCCAGTTGCTCGTCGTTGAAAGCGGCCAGGTCTTCGAGCGAGCCACCGCCACGGGCGATGATCAGAACGTCACACTCGTGGCGGTGGATTGCCTTGCCGAGGGCAGCACGCAACGTCGACGCGGCTTGATCGCCTTGTACGGTAGCTGCGTAGATATGCACATCGATCCAGGGCATTCTGCCGCGCAGCACTTTCAAGATGTCGCGTAACGCTGCTGTGCTGGTTGAAGTAATCACGCCGACGCTGCGTGGTATGGCGGGTAACGCCTGTTTGGATTGCTCGTCGAACAGACCTTCTGCGGCAAGCTTCAGTCTTAACAGTTCGTAGGCGCGACGCAACGCACCTTCGCCTGCCGGTTCCAGATGTTCGACAATCAGTTGGTAGTCGCCGCGCGGCTCGTACAGGCTTAGTTTGCCGCGAACCAACACCTGATCGCCGTTGGACAAATCGCGGACGCTGCCACGCTGGCGCTGCCGGAAAAAGGCTGCCCGCAACTGTGCCCCGGCGTCTTTCAGGCTGAAATAAAGGTGACCGGAGGCAGGGCGGGCAAGATTGGAAACCTCGGCCTCAATCCAGACTGTACCAATGTTGCGTTCCAGTATTTCTCTGGCGGCGCGATTAATGCCCGTGACTGTCCAGATTTCTGATTTTTCCATCTCAAAACACGGGCCGCAGGACGAGAGCGTAAGTATACCGTCGTAGTACTGTCACTGCTGACACAAATAGGCGGCAGCCGGTATAATGGCGGGTTAACCCACAAGGCATTGCCGGTTTGCGCCGCGCGTCAACACTGCCACAGGAGTCCTGCCATGCGAATCGCGAAAGAAGCTCTGACCTTTGATGATGTGCTGTTGCAGCCTGCCTACTCCGAGGTTTTGCCTCGCGAAGTCTCATTGCAGACCCAGCTGACGCGTCGCATCCAATTAAATATTCCGCTGCTCTCGGCTGCGATGGATACGGTGACTGAGGCACCGCTCGCTATCACGCTTGCGCAAGAGGGTGGCATGGGCATCGTGCATAAGAACCTGCCGCCCGCTGAGCAGGCGCGCAACGTACGTGTTGTTAAAAAATACGAAAGCGGGATTATCAGCGACCCGATCACTGTTGCACCGGATATGAGCATCCGTGACGTCATGTCGCTGACAAAGGCGAAAGGCATTTCGGGCGTGCCGGTTGTCAATGGCAAAGAGACTGTCGGTATCGTCACCAATCGCGATCTGCGCTACGAGACTCAACTTGACGCACCTGTGTCATCGGTCATGACACCAAAAGAAAAATTGGTCACCGTGCGCGAAGGTGCCGCTAAGGAAGAGGTATTGTCGTTACTGCACAAACATCGTATTGAGAAAGTGCTCGTCGTCGATGATCGCTTTTCGCTGCGTGGCATGATTACGGCGAAGGACTTCCAGAAAGCGACCGACTATCCGCAGGCGTGCAAGGACGAGCGCGGTGCATTGCGTGTTGGCGCGGCTGTCGGCACAGGCGGGGACACCGAAGAGCGCGTCGCTTTGCTCGTCGAGGCAGGCGTTGATGCGTTGGTCGTTGACACCTCACACGGGTTTTCGAAAGGGGTCCTTGAGCGTGTAAGACGTATCCGCGCTGACTATCCTGATGCTGACATTATCGCCGGTAATATCGTGACTGCTGATGCGGCGCTTGCGTTAGTTGATGCCGGCGTCGATGCCGTCAAGGTTGGCATCGGGCCTGGGTCAATTTGTACGACAAGAATTGTGGCTGGCGTCGGTGTACCGCAAATCTCGGCAGTCTCCGAAGTTGCCGAAGCACTCGCAGCCAAAGGCGTTCCGTTAATCGCCGACGGTGGCATTCGTTTCTCGGGTGACATCGCCAAAGCGATTGCTGCCGGTGCGTACTCCATCATGGTGGGCGGTTTGTTTGCCGGCACAGAGGAGTCACCCGGGTCGGTCGAGCTGTACAAAGGACGGTCTTACAAATCTTATCGCGGTATGGGCTCGCTCGGCGCAATGTCGCAAGGCTCTTCTGATCGCTATTTCCAGGATACGACTGACGAGCTTGAGAAACTGGTGCCAGAAGGTATTGAGGGTCGTGTGCCTTACAAAGGTTCGATGCTCGGCATTGTGCATCAACTCATGGGCGGCTTGCGCGCTGCGATGGGTTACACCGGATGTAGCGATATTCCGACCATGCGCTCGGAGCCCTATTTTGTTCGTATTACTGGTGCCGGTATGCGTGAGAGTCATGTTCATGATGTGACGATCACCAAAGAAGCGCCTAACTATCGGACTGAGTGAGTATCTATCGGTGACTACCAATAACGACATCCACTCTGATCGCGTTCTGATTCTCGATTTTGGTGCGCAATACACACAGTTGATTGGTCGCCGTGTGCGTGAGGCCGGGGTGTACTCGGAGATTCACCCATGGGACATGCCGACCGCTGAGATTGAAGCGTTTGCACCGAAAGCCGTCATTTTGTCCGGCGGCCCTGAGTCGGTTAACGAAAGCGAGCCGCCCCGCGTTGCTGATGTTGTGTTTACGCTTGGCGTACCGGTGCTCGGCATTTGTTACGGGATGCAGGCGATGGCCGCGCAGCTCGGTGGCTCTGTCAGTGCGGCTACCCATCGTGAATTTGGCTTTGCGCAAGTAACGACAACAGCGTCTGCGTTGCTTGATGGTTTGTCCGACAAGGACGGAGAGCCGGTACTGAAAGTCTGGATGTCGCACGGTGACAAAGTCGATACGTTGCCTGAGGGTTTCGTAGCAACGGGTAGCAGTGCCAATGCACCACTCGCTGCAATGGAAGATCATACGCGGCGGTTTTATGGCGTGCAGTTTCATCCGGAGGTGACGCATACCTTGCAAGGCGCCGCGCTATTGCAGCGGTTTGTTCGTGATATCGCCGGTTGCGCTGGTGACTGGACTACCGGGAACATTGCCGAGGATGCCATTCAGCGCGTGCGCGAGACCGTTGGCAATGAGCATGTGTTGCTTGGCTTGTCAGGTGGTGTGGATTCATCGGTTGTCGCGGCGCTGCTCCATAAAGCGATCGCAGATCAGCTCACGTGCGTGTTCGTTGACCATGGTTTGCTGCGGCACAATGAAGGCGATCAGGTAATGGCGACGTTTGCAGAGCATCTCGGTGTTCGCGTGATTCGTGTGGACGCTAGCGAGCGATTTTTCGCAGCGCTGAAAGACGTTGCGGATCCGGAAGAAAAGCGTCGCATCATTGGTCGCTTGTTCGTTGAGGTGTTCGATGAAGAATCTACCAAGCTAGACGGTGTTGCTTGGTTAGCCCAGGGCACGATCTATCCAGACGTCATTGAATCTGCTGGTAGCAAGACCGGTAAAGCGCATGTGATCAAATCGCATCACAACGTTGGTGGATTGCCGGCTCATATGAAGCTGAAGTTACTCGAACCGTTACGTGAATTATTCAAGGATGAAGTGAGAGCGCTGGGCGTCGAGCTTGGCCTGCATCACGATATGGTGTATCGCCATCCGTTTCCCGGCCCGGGTTTGGGTGTGCGCATTCTTGGCGCAGTTAATGAGCCATTCGCGGAGCTGCTGCGTCGCGCCGATCATATTTTTATCGAAGAACTGCGCGCTGCTGGTTTGTATGAAAAAACCAGTCAGGCGTTCGCGGTTTTCCTGCCCGTAAAATCGGTAGGCGTGATGGGCGACGGCCGCTGTTACGACTATGTAGTTGCGCTGCGTGCCGTTGAGACTGTCGATTTCATGACAGCACGCTGGGCGCGTTTGCCGTATGACTTTCTTGAAACAGTGTCGCTTCGTATCATCAACGAGGTGAGCGGCATCTCGCGTGTTGCGTATGACATTTCAGGTAAACCACCTGCAACGATTGAATGGGAATAGTCATCGATTCCAGGCAACATCACGGTAATCGCTGTTTCTATCGGCTATGCTCGCTGTCATGCATATTGAAACGAATCGGGCTTGCGGAGTAGTTGATGGCTGATGCGGACGTTGTACTGGCTGTGGACCTTGATGGCACGCTGACGCCGGCCGATACGCTTCACGAACTCGCTTTGCAGCTGCTGCGCGAGCGACCCTTGGATATTTTTGCGTTGCCTTTCTGGTTGATGAAGGGACGCGCGTCGTTAAAGCAGCGGATTGCGCAACGCATACAGCCGAACCCAGTGTCCTTGCCTTACAACAAGACACTATTGACGTGGTTAACCGCCGAGCACGCCGCTGGTCGCAAGTTGGCGCTGTGCACTGCATCAGACGAGCAGGTTGCACAAGCGATTGCCGGACACTTGGGGATCTTCGACGAAGTCATTGCGAGCGACGGCAAGAGTAATCTTGCAGGTGCGCGGAAACGTGAAGCCCTTGAGCAACGCTATGGCATCAAAGGCTACGACTACGCCGGTAATTCCAAAGCAGATCTAACCGTCTGGGAAGGCGCGCGCCACGCGATTGTGGTTAATGCGTCGGCCGAAATCGAACGCGAGGCAGCGCGGCGCGCAACCGTGACCAAGACCGTGCCGCGTGAGGCGATTACGTTTACGACCGTACGACGTATGCTGCGCATCCATCAATGGGTCAAAAACCTGTTGCTCGGTGTGCCCTTGCTGGCGGCGCATCAGTTTCAGGATTCCGGTTCGATTATGTCGTTAGTACTGGCGTTCGTCGCGTTTAGTTTTTGCGCATCAGCGGTGTATATCGGCAACGATTTGCTCGACCTGGAGAGCGATCGTCGTCATGCGCGCAAGCGTCTACGGCCCTTTGCGGCAGCTGTCGTGCCGATTCCGTATGGATTGGTCATTGCGCCTTTGTTGCTCGCCGCGAGTTTTTCGTTAGCACTGTTTGTCGCGCCGGCATTCGCGGGATGGTTAGGTGTCTACTTTACGATGACGTGCGCCTACTCGTTAGTGCTTAAGCGCATTGCGCTCGTCGATAGCCTGTTGCTCGCCGGTTTGTACACGTTGCGAATTGTGGCCGGCGGCGCCGCGGTTGGGGTTACGGTGTCTTTCTGGCTGCTTGCATTGGCGATTTTTCTGTTCCTTTCGCTTGCGTTCGTAAAACGCTTTGCAGAATTAACCACTCAGGCGAAAGAGGGCGTTGAGCGTATCCATGGCCGTGGTTACGCCGTCAGCGATGCTCCGTTAGTGCAATCCATGGGCGTCGCTTCTGGCTACTTATCGGTATTGGTACTAGCGCTGTATTTGAACAGTGAGGCAGTCGCGCAGCTCTATGCGTATCCACAACTGATTTGGTTCGCGATCCCGGTGATGTTGTTGTGGGTCAGTTGGGTCTGGCTCAAAGCCCATCGCGGCGAAATGTATGATGATCCGATCGTTTTCGCGATCAAGGACAAGGCGAGTCTGGCAATGGGCGCAATTGTGGCGATCACGTTCATCGTCGCATCGCTGTGGGGCGCCACTTAGTGGCTCGCACGGCGCTCAACATTGCGACGCTCTACAGTGCGTTTGCGCTGCTGTCGATGGGCATCAATCTGGGATGTCAGATGCTGTCGATTCATTGGTACGTTGGCGCGTACGCAGTCGAGGTATCCATTCTCGTAGGAACACTAGCGGGTCTGCCGCTGCGTTACGCGCTTGAGAAGCGATACATATTTGCCTTCAAGAGTAACGGTGTCGCACATGACGGCTGGTTGTTTGTGCTTTATAGCTTTATGGGCGTCTTCACAACGCTGATTTTTTGGGGCGTTGAATATGCGTTTCACGTGATCTTTGCGACAGATGTGATGCGCTATATCGGTGGTGCGATCGGCCTTGCGATTGGATTCTTCGTCAAGTACCAGCTCGACAAGCGTTTTGTCTTCGTATCCGGTTCGGCGTCGGTGACATCATGAAACGCATTCACGGATGGGGGCGGTACCCGGTCACACAGGCGCGTGTAGACACGCCTTTGGACACGGCGGCTTGCCGGGCGGCGGTCACGCGAACACCGGTGATTGCGCGCGGCAATGGGCGTAGCTACGGTGACAGTGCTAACAATGCGGATGTCGTTGCGCTGCGCAAAATGGACCGATTCGTATCGTTCGATCGTGACACTGGTGTGGTGTGCGTTGCAGCCGGTATGACCATTCGCGAGCTGATTGCGGTGACGATGCCAGCGGGCTGGTTTGTGGCGGTTTCGCCAGGAACGTCGTTCGTTACGATAGGCGGCGCGATCGCAAGTGATGTGCATGGCAAAAACCACCATCACGAAGGTACGTTTGGCGAACACGTCATATCGATGACGATCATGCTGGCTGACGGCAGTTGTGTCGTCGCATCGGCGAGCGAAAATACGGATTTGTTTCACGCCACTTGCGGCGGCATGGGGCTCACCGGCGTCATTGTCGAAGCCACCCTTCGTTTGAAACCGATCGCCAGCACGCTGATCGAACAGACGGTGCGCAAAGCGCGGTCACTTGAAGAGATCTGTGGGTTGTTCGTTGAGCATGCGGAGGCACCGTATAGCGTGGCCTGGATCGATTGCCTGGCGCGCGGGGATGCGCTTGGCCGCAGTGTGTTGATGCTCGGTGAACACGCGGATAAAGGTGGCCTGGAAGCGCCTTCGACGTCGCAAATGAAAATGCCGTTTGCTACGCCCGGCGCTCTGCTCAATCGTGTCACCATGAAGGCCTTCAATGCGGCGTACTACGCCCGTTTCAGGGATCGGTCTCAACAAAGCGTCGCCGCGATGTCGTATTTCTATCCGCTGGACGCGATCGCGGATTGGAACAAACTATACGGGCGGGCGGGGTTTGTTCAGTACCAGTGCGTTGTGCCTGAGCAGGATGGCGTTGTGCACCTGCGCCGTATGCTGACGAAGATCGCAGCGAGCGGGCAGGGATCGTTTCTCGCCGTGCTGAAGAAGTTCGGTGAGGCGAATGCAAACCTGCTGTCGTTCCCTATGGCTGGTTTTACACTGGCATTAGACTTCAAAGTATCGCCAACCGCATTTGCGCTGATCAACACGCTCGACGCCATGTTGCTAGAGGCAGGTGGGCGCGTATATCTGACCAAAGACGCGGTGATGAGCGAGGCAACATTCAAAACGACGTATCCACAGTGGCAGGTGTTTGAGACCGTCAGGGAAAAGTACGGTGCCGTTGGCCATTTCGCGTCTGATCAATCGCGCAGATTGGGGTTAGCATGAACAAAGTTCTTATCGTTGGTGCGACGTCGGCAATCGCAGAGCAATGTGCACGAATCTGGGCGCAGCGCGGTGATGCGTTGACATTGACCGGTCGCGACGACGCACGCCTGCAATCGATTGCCGAGGATTTGCGCGCACGGGGTGCAACGACCGTGCACACACAGACGTTTGACGTGACGGATCACGCGCAACATGCAAACTGTTTTGAGCAGGCGTCTACCGATATGCAAGGGCTCGATGTCGTGCTGATTGCGCATGGCTCGTTGCCGGATCAGGCAGCTTGCGAAGCCGACGTTGCCGCGGCTATGCACGAAATCGATACCAATGGACTGTCGGTGGTTTCATTGATGAGCCTTGCCGCAAATCATTTGGCCGCGCAATCAACGGGCACACTGGCAGTGATTTCCTCGGTCGCAGGTGACCGCGGTCGCGCAAGCAATTATGTGTACGGAAGTGCCAAGGCGATGGTGACGACGTTCGCTTCAGGTATGCGCCAGCGTCTGGCGAAGTCAGGCGTTAACGTTGTCACTATCAAGCCGGGGTTTGTCGATACGCCGATGACGGCGGCAATTGCGAAAGGTGCGCTGTGGGCACAACCCGATGCGGTCGCGCGTACGATTGTCGCAGCGATTGATCGTGGTCGCGGTGAGGTTTATGTGCCGTCGTTCTGGTATCTGATCATGTTCGTCATACGCCACATTCCAACATTTATTTTTAAGCGACTGTCGTTGTAGCGACATGAGCACGTTTAGCGAGCAGGATGTTTCGATGATGCGCGAGGCCATGGCGCTGGCACGCGCAGCTGGCGAACGTGGCGAAGTGCCAGTCGGTGCGGTTCTCGCGTTAGACGATGTGATCGTCGGACGCGGTGCGAATCGTTGCATCCAGGACCATGACGCGACAGCGCATGCGGAAGTGATCGCGTTGCGTGATGCGGGCGCCGCGTTAGGCAACTATCGCTTTCCAGGCAGCCGTCTGTATGTCACTCTCGAGCCGTGCATGATGTGTCTTGGCGCGTTAGTCCACGCGCGCGTTGCCGAAGTCATTTATGCAGCACCTGATCCGAAAAGTGGTGTGCTTGAAGGGGCTGCGTCGCTAGCGAGTGGCGCTTGGCTGAACCACCGTATAGAACACAGAGCAGGGCTCATGGCGGACGAGGCAGGTGAGATGTTGGTTGATTTTTTTCGCCAGCGTCGCAAAAAAGGATAAGCACAATGACCGATTGGACGATCCGAACATCGCACGCCGAGGACCTCGCGGCGTTGCTAGAGATGATTCCCCAGTTAGCAGACTTTCCGTTGCCGCAGACACGCGATCCGCGCGATTTATGGCAGGGAGATGCCAGATTGTTGCAGCGACATTTCAACGGCGAGACGGACCATACACGTGTGCTCGTTGCGGACAGTGAGACCGACGGGATTATTGGCTTTGCGCTAACGTCGCTCGGAGAGGAAGTCCTGAGTCATGACCCAAGCGCGCACCTTGAAGCGTTGGTTGTGTCCGACAAGGCACGGGGCAAAGGTGTGGGGCGTGCGTTGCTGCTTGCAACAGAGCAGTTGGCGACAACGTCCGGGGCCCAGACTTTGACGTTGACGGCATTTAACAGCAACACACGCGCTCGCGGTTTGTATGAATCAGTCGGTTTTGATGGCGAGCTCATTCGCTACATCAAGCCGTTGACGAAAACGACGGACTCCAACGAGGGTCAGTAGCCCGATCAGTGTCAGCAAGCCGCCGGCACCGCCGCCGCCTTCGTTGCTCACCACGACGATCGGCGTACCCGGGCTGTCACTGCCGACGCTTTCCAGCGGCAAGTCAAACAGCTCGTTCGTATCTGCCGGTCCGAAGTCAGCGACGAGACGATTGTCAAAGTCGTCATACAGCTCGATCAGCACATCGTAGTAACCGGGCGGGAAACCCGAAATCAGATCCGTGTCATAAAAGTAGCTGTCGTTGCCGCTTTGACCATAAATTTCGAAGACGTCGGTTTCGCCATATTCGACCCAATCGCCACCTTCCAGGCTCAGGTAAAGAACGGCATAAACGTTAGCGCCCGTGTAAACGGTGTCCGCATCAAACGTGAGTTCAATGCGCGTATAGAATCCATCACCGTCGAAATCGTCACGAATAAACGCGCTCGCATCGAAAATCCAGAAATCCTGATTCACAGATTCGGTTTGTGCCCGCGGTGGTTTGTCCGTATTGATGCCACCTTTGCCCGCGACGACGGCGCTATCGAGTGCTGTTTCTTTCGGTGCCGTTTCGTCAGATTTAGACGATACAAGCCCTTGCGTCACGGAGGTCAGAGGTGCCGGAGTATCATTTGCGGACGCATGGCCAACAACGCCGAGTGCGACTGAAACAATCGCGATTTTTGAAATCCATGAGGTCATGGTCCTGCTCCTTGTGTATCAGGTTCAGGAGCATTACAACCCAGTGAGCATGAACTCACGCTGAATGGCGCGTCAGTTCAGGTAGCTTCGTTCGAGTTGATTGACGCGGTCTCGAGTGTGTCTAGCTCAGCGGAGGCAGCGTCTTCCATGCGCTGGCGCTCAAGCCATCGCAGTATCGCGTGGTAGTTACGGATGTTGTCGACATAGGTCACCGCTTCCCAGCCGCGCGCATAACCGTAGGGAAGATCCTTGTACCAGCGCCGCTTCGCGAGCAATGGCATGGCCTCACGCACATCAACCCAGCGGTCGGGGTTACCGCGCTGCATTTTCACGATCGTACGGGCGTCCTGGAGGTGAAAATAGCCGACGTTGTACGCCGCGAGTGCCATCCACGTGCGGTCTGGCTCCGGAATGTCTTCTCCAAGGCGTACCTTCAGGCGTGCAAAAAAGCGCGCACCGCCATCAATGCTGGCTGCCGGGTCTTCGCGATCCTCAATACCCAGATAGTCAGCCGTCGCTTGGGTGAGCATCATAATGCCGCGCACGCCGGTCGGAGATACCGCGCTGGAGCGCCAATGCGACTCCTGGTAGCCGATAGCTGCCAGCAATTGCCAATCTTGTTCGCTGTCGCGGGCCGCGTCTTCGAATAGGCTGCGGTAGCGCGGCAACCGGGATTCGTAATGACGAATGAAACTGCGCGTGCCGACGTAATCGAATTCGTCGTTGTGCCCGTAATAGCGATCGAGAATCTGCGTCAACTGGCCGTTGCGTCGTACCTTTTGCAAATATTGGTTGGCGCGGTGACGCAGCGAAGCGTCTGGCAATGGTGAGAATGCCCATGCGATCGAATCGGCGACTTCGAGGTCCAGCCCAATACGTAATTCCGGGTGAAAGTGCCTATTGATATTGAAATCGGTAGAGTCCGCGACCGTGTAATCGATGTCGCCATCGGCGACCGCGGCGAGTAAATCAGCGGACTCGACGGATTCCTCCTCGCGCCATGTGAGCGCCGGAGATTCGAGCTCCAGCGCGCGCAGCGTCTCGGCGTGGCTCGAGCCGCTCATGACAACGATGTTTTTGTCCAGGACGTCAGCAAGATCCTGTGGTTTGCCGGTGCCGCGCCGGTAAATGAGATGTTGCTCGACCTGTTGATAGGGTTGGGAGAAGGACGCTTGCTGTAGACGCTGTTCGGTAATCGATAAACCGGCGGCAGCTATATGCGCATCACCGCGTCGGATAGCCGGGATCAGAGCCGCCACGCTTTCCAGCGGCGACATCTCTAACGTCACGCCGAGCTCATCGGCGAACCCTTGCATCAAATCGAACTCAGGGCCGGTTGGGCCGCGTCTGCCGATATAGTAGGTGGTTGGCGCGTTTCGGGTAACAACGCGCAATTCGCCGAGCTCCAGCACCTGATCAAGAATCGGCGGCGCATAGCGCGGCGATGTCAGCAATGTCATGCTGACAAGCGCTACCAGTAGGCGAAGCATCAAGCGAAACCTCGGCAGAGTTGTGCCATCCAATGCACGTCCATGAAGTAATTATAACCCGAACTGTCTTGCCACCGACGCGAACACAGGGGGTGATTCTCAGAGCGCAGCCTGAGATAATACCCGTTGGTCCGCGCCGGCTGCCTCGCGACGATCAGCCGTGAACCCCGTCAGGCCCGGAAGGGAGCAGCGGCAGCGGTCACATCGGGTGCCGGGGATTCGCTGGCGCGGGCCTTTTCTACCAGCTATGGCGCGATCAAGCAGTCAGCGATCGCGAGGATACGATTTCTTCTTATGAGCTATTTGGTTCTTGCCAGAAAATGGCGACCACATTCGTTTGACGATGTCGTTGGCCAACAACACGTGCTTAAAGCGCTTGCACATTCGCTCGACAACAACCGGCTGCATCACGCCTACCTGTTTGCCGGCACGCGCGGCGTTGGCAAGACAACGCTTGCACGCATTCTCGCCAAAGCGCTGAACTGCGAAACCGGCGTTACCGCGCAACCCTGTGGTGTTTGCAGTGCCTGCGTGGAAATCGACGAAGGACGCTTTGTTGATTTGATCGAAGTTGATGCTGCGTCGCGCACCAAAGTTGACGATACGCGCGAGCTACTCGACAACGTTCAGTACGCGGCGACCCGGGGGCGGTTCAAGGTGTACCTGATCGATGAGGTTCACATGCTCTCGACGCATTCGTTCAACGCGTTACTCAAAACGCTCGAAGAACCACCCGAACATGTCAAATTTCTGCTTGCGACCACAGATCCTCAGAAGTTGCCGGTGACCGTGTTGTCCCGTTGTTTGCAATTTAACCTGAAACGCCTGACACCGGCCGAAATATCCGGCCGTTTGCGGACCATTGCCGACGCAGAAGGCGTCGCTGCCGAGGATGCGGCGCTATCCCTGTTGGCACGTGCCGCCGATGGCAGCTTACGAGACTCGCTGAGCCTCACCGATCAAGCGATTGCTTTCGGTGGCGGCGCATTGAACGAGGCCGACGTTGCGACAATGTTAGGCGCCATGGATCAACAGCAGGTGACCGCTTTGCTGCAGCATCTCGCTGATGGCGATGGAGTCGGCTTGTTGAATGTGATCAAAGAAGTCGATGAGCAATTTCCCGACTACGCACGTTTGCTGGACGATCTGGCGGAACGTTTGTCCGCGCTGGCCGTTTATCACGCGACAGGCGCGAGTGAAGACGATGCGGATACCGAACAACTGGCGCATTTCGCAGCGGCGATATCACCAGCGGATGTGCAGCTGTACTACCAGATCGCGTTGCATGGTAAACGTGATTTGCCGTTAGCACCGCAACCTCGGGCAGGCATTGAAATGACCTTGCTGAGAATGCTCGCATTCACGCCGGACAGTGGCGCAGGTGCGCAAGTGCCTGCGCGCCGCAAGCCTGTCGCTAAGCCGTCATCCGCACCCCAACCCGATGTTGCACGTGCGGCGGCAACACCTGCTGCGCCGGCTGCTGTGGCCTCGCCGGTCAACAAAGCACCTGCTGCGCCGGCAGATGGTTTAGCCGCCGACTGGCATCGTGTCGTCGGGCAGTTGAATGTGAGCGGCTTCACCCGATTGGTTGCCGCGAGTTGTGCCTGTGTAGCCGAAGGTGACAGCGAAGTCGTGCTTGCGTTGGATAAGCGCAGCGAATCGATGCGTACGCCTGAGCGTGAGCAGGAACTCGGCAAGGCCATCAGCGAGTACCTGGGTCGCACCGTTTCGGTCAGCGTCACGATTGATGGCGAAGCTGCCACGCAAAGCCCAGCTCAACAGCAAAAACGCGAAGAGAAGCAAAAAACGCAAAGTGCGCATGATTCTCTGGAAGCCGACGCAGGAATCGCAGCGATGAAAACACTGTTCGATGCAGAGATTGATCCGGAGTCAATCAAGGCAGTGAACGCAGGTAGTACAGACGCCGGGCACATACCGGCGACCGATAGCAGTCGCGACTAACACGACGATCGAAGCCGATCACGGAGTACGTATGATGAAAGGTGGAATCGGCCAGCTCATGAAGCAGGCCAAGCAAATGCAGGAAAACATGCAGAAGGCGCAAGACGAGCTGGCGCAGACCGAAGTGAGCGGACAGGCCGGCGCTGGTTTGGTCAAAGTTCGGATGACGTGCAAGCACGAAGTACGTGGCATCGATATTGACGATAGTCTGCTGGGCGAAGATCGCGACATGCTCGAAGATCTTTTGACTGCCGGTTTCAATGATGCGTTGCGAAATGCTGAAGCCGTGTCGCAGGAAAAAATGGCGGATATGACGGGTGGGCTCGATTTACCTCCTGGTATGAAGCTGCCGTTCTAGGTATCGCGCAGTGGCATTTACTCCGCTATTGACCGACTTGATCGAGGCGCTGCGTTGTTTGCCGGGCGTGGGTCAAAAGACCGCGCAGCGTATGGCGTTCGCGCTGCTTGAACGCGACCGCAGCGCCGCCGGGACGTTGTCATCCAGTATTCAGGCGGCGGTCGACGGTATCGGGCAATGCCAGCGCTGCCGGATGTTTGCCGAGTCTGACCTGTGTCCGATGTGTAGTGATCCTGCACGTGATCCGTCGTTGTTGTGTGTGGTCGAGTCTCCGGCTGACGTCTTGGCTGTTGATGCTGCGACCGGTTTTCGCGGTCGCTATTTTGTGTTGATGGGGCACTTGTCTCCGTTGGATGGTATCGGCCCCGATGAGCTTGGTTTGGATCGACTGGTTGCTTTGTTGCAATCACCTGATCTCAAAGAAACCATCATCGCGACGAATCCAACGGTGGAGGGCGACGCGACGGCTCACTATGTGGCCGAACTTGCAGCACAACACAATGTTGTCGCCAGCAGAATTGCACACGGTGTGCCTGTGGGTGGTGAGTTAGAGTATGTCGATGGCGGCACGTTATCGCATGCATTCACCGGTCGAAGACTGGTCACTGACAAGTAGGAACGCGTAGTGAGTGATGTTGAAAATTGTCTGTTTTGCGGCATCATCGCGGGCAGGATTCCGGCGACGATTGTTTACGAAGACGATAACGTCGTTGGATTTGAAGACATCAACAAACAAGCGCCTACTCATGTGCTGTTCGTCCCGAGAGAGCACATCGCCACTGTCAACGACTTGCAGGATGAACACGCGCAAACTGTTGGAGAGCTGTTTTTGGCAGCGAGAAATTTCGCGCGCTCAACCGGCATCAATGCGGATGGGTATCGTCTCGTGATGAACTGCAATGCACACGCCGGGCAAACCGTATTTCATATACACCTGCACTTGCTGGCGGGAGCGCCATTGCGTGGCGGGTTTGGTGCGTAACGTTAGTAGCGCCCTTCGTTAAGCTGGCGCGTGAGCTGTGCCAGGCGCAAGAAACTGGTATAGCGCCTCTGCTGTATTTCCCCATCTTCTACACCGGTCTTGACGGCACAGCCAGGCTCGGCACGGTGGCGGCAGTTGGCGAACTTACACAATTGCGCGGCCCGCGCTATTTCAATGAAACCGTCGCCCACATGCGCGACGTCCTGAATGCTCGGTGCATAGTCGCGCACGCCGGGTGAATCAATCAGCGCGATTCCTGATGTCGTGACAATCAATTGCGCCGCGACTGTGGTGTGCTTGCCTTCATCGCTGCCGTGAGAAATGTCTGCTGTTCGTTGTCGTTCATCGCCACATAGCGCGTTAATCAATGAGGACTTGCCGACGCCGGATTGACCCACAAAGATACTTCTCTTGTCCGCAAGGGCGGCGTGCAGCGTGTCGATACCGCTGCGATTTTTCGCGCTGGTTTCGATTAACGTGTAACCAATGTGTCGATAGGCCAGGGCGTCTTCAGGCGCATCGCCTAATTCGCTTTTGTTCCAGACGACAATCGCGGGTACACCCATGAGCTGCGCTGCTGCAAGATAGCGGTCTACGATAAAAAAATCAGCTGCCGGTGACGGGCACGCAACGACGGCGATGCGTTCGATATTCGCAGCCAGGACTTCTGGTCGGCCACGTGCGTCCGGCCGCACGAGCTCATTGTCGCGATCGAGAATGCGGGTAATCAACCAGTCGGATTCGCCTTCGAGTGTATGTGCAAGGACGCGATCGCCGGTGACCGGCCGCAAACGTTTTCCACTGGTTCGCGCCTGTACAGCGTGCTCCGGTGTGTCGTCGCTCGTCAGTGCGAACCGCCGACCGAAATTGGCACTGACACGCATGTGCCCGGTAGATTCGACAGTTTGTTGATGATCGCGCTTGGCCATAGTTGCAGTATGCCTACTGTCGGTGTTTGCGGACAGTCATGCAGGTACGAAAAGCCGTGCCATAGACCTTCTGATACACTTCGCAACATGAGTGAAACTGCACAACACACAGAGCCGGCGCGGCTGATATGGATCGATCTTGAGATGACAGGCCTTGAGCCTGCGCATGATCGTATCATCGAGATTGCGACGATTGTAACGGATGCTGATTTGAACGAAATCGCCGTTGGACCGGTGATCGCAGTGCACCAACCGCAAGAGCGCATGTCATCGATGGACGAATGGAACACGCGGCAGCACGGTCAGTCTGGTCTGACAGAACGCGTGCGCTTGTCGAGCGAGACGGCAGCGTCTGCCGAGGCGCAGACAATTACATTTCTTGAGCAGCACGTGAGCCATGGCGTATCGCCAATGTGTGGCAACAGCATTTGTCAGGATCGGCGTTTTCTGGCGCGTTACATGCCGACACTCGAAGCATACTTTCATTATCGCAATCTCGATGTGAGTACGATCAAAATTCTTGCGAACCTGTGGCGCACGGAGGTACTTGATGGTTTCACTAAGGCGTCGAATCATCTGGCGCTTGATGATATCCGTGATTCGATCGCTGAACTTGCGCATTACCGGGCGCAATGGTTGCGCTAGCAGTGTCGGTCGTACCCACAGTTCTGCGCAGCTCGCCATCGTGCGAGCGTAACGGTGTGGCGGTCGCGTCAGTACTGGCCGATTGGCTCGGTGGCCGTGAGCAGTTACTCGAAGTAGGCAGCGGAACCGGGCAACATGCAGCCAGATGCATTGGTGAACATCCCGCGTTGCGGTGGTACGTCAGCGATCACCAACCGGACGCTGAGACCATCCGTGGATGGGCGGCGCGCAGTACTGCGGCGGATCGCATCATTGGACCGGCGCAGTTAGACGTCAACGAGGCGCCTCAATGGAAAGCGGTTGCTGGCTTTGATGTCTGCTTCACTGCGAACACGCTACACATCATGCCGTGGTCAGCAGGACAGGCAATGTTCATGAATGCAGCACGGTATGCAGCGGACGATTGCCTGTTGGTGATCTACGGTCCGTTCCACGTTCATGGCGAAGCGACAAGTGAGGGCAATGCCCGCTTTGATGCTGCACTGCGCGCTGACGCGGCGCACATGGGGATCAGAGATATAGAAGCCGTGCGCGCCGAAGCTGCCAACCACGGGTGGCTCGAGCAGGCGCACTACCATATGCCTGCCAACAACCAGATGTTGTTGTTCGCATTGAACCGCGGAGCGCACTGATGAGCGACGTATCCGAGCACATGGTGGAGGGTGGCTGTCACTGTGGCGCTGTTCGGTATCAGGTCAAGATTTCGAACCCGCTTGTTGCGCATGCCTGTAACTGTTCTATTTGTCAGGTGCATGGCTTCGTTGGCGCGATTCTGCCGGTACCTCAATTTGAACTGCTACAGGGTGAGGAATCATTGACAGAATATCGATTCAACACAGGTGTTGCACGTCACTTATTCTGCAAACATTGCGGCGTAAAGTCGTTTTATAGACCTCGCTCTAATCCCGATGGCGTCAGTGTTAATATTCACACGCTCGAATTACCAGACGGGTTTGACGTTGATGTAACGCCATTCGATGGCCAGCATTGGGAAGTGCATGCGCACACCTTGAAACACTTATCTGAGACATCATGAAACACGATTTTTTATTTGCTCGGCGACGTTCGGTTGCACTGATTTTTCTCCTTGCATTGGCAGGTGCCAATCTGTTTTCGGCGTCGCCTTCGTTGGCGCAATCCGGTAACGCGGACGTTCGCTATGTGAGCGACGAGTTTGAAATCACCATGCGTCGAGGGCCGAGCACGGACAATGCCATTGTGCGAATGCTGCCGTCCGGCACTCCGTTGCGCGTGCTGTCATCAGATAGCGCCACTGGCTACACACAAGTACAGCTGACCACGAGCGACACGCAGGGTTATGTGTTGACGCGATATCTGATGCGCGAGCAAGATGCGCGCAGCCAACTTGCTTCGCTGCAGCAACGTATTGAGGAATTGCGTGGTCAGAGCGGTGATCGCGGTCGCGAGCTCGATGATCTACGACAAGCAAGTGCGGCCGCAGCGGCGCGTATCAGTGCACTTGAAAGCGACAATGCACGGTTGGAAACGGAATTGGGCGCCTTGCAACGCAAGGCTGCAAACGTCATCAATATTGATCGCGAAAACACGACGCTGCGCAGAACACTGACTGATGCGGAAATTCAGGTACAAGCATTGACCGAAGAGAATCAGCAGCTCAGTAGTCGGCAGTTGATCGTCTGGTTCGTCGTTGGCGCCGCCGTTTTGGTGCTGGGGATTATTCTGGGTTTGGTGCTGCCAACGTTGCGTCGACGCAAGCGCGGGGGTTACGGCGGCGGCGACCTTCTGTAGTTGCTAACGCCACCGTGTGGCGTTGTCGGCTTTGTCGCGCCGTCAGATTTGCGCGCACTGAATAGAGCGGGCGGATACGTTGTTCGTCGACGTATCGGGCGTCCTGTGTCTGAACAGGGCAGCCCACCCGTGCCTTTGAACGATCGTACGGTGTTAGACAGTTTGCCCTGCTAAGTGCAACCAGGTTTCAATGACTGTATCCGGGTTCAGTGACATGCTCTCGATGCCCTGATCGAGCAACCACTTGGCTAGCTCCGGGTGATCGGAAGGTCCCTGACCACAAATGCCGACATATTTGTCGTGACGTTTGCAGGCGCTGATCGTCATCTCAAGCAAGGCTTTTACAGCCTCGTCGCGTTCGTCAAACAAGTCGGCAATCAATCCCGAGTCTCTGTCGAGCCCCAAAGCGAGTTGGGTCATGTCGTTGGAACCGATGGACATACCGTCAAAGTACTCAAGGTATTTGTCCGCTAGCAATGCGTTCGTCGGTAGTTCCGACATCATGATCAGGCGCAAGCCGTTATCGCCACGACCAAGACCTTGTTCGGACAGAAGTTCGGTCACCTGGCGTGCCTGTTCTACTGTTCTGACGAACGGCACCATGACCTCGACGTTTGTCAGACCCATGTCGTTGCGTACGCGTCGCAGCGCCGCACACTCAAGTTCGAAACAGCGTTGGAACGAGGGGTCAACGTAACGCGCCGCACCACGGAAGCCCAGCATCGGGTTTTCCTCATTGGGCTCGTACAACCCGCCGCCAATCAGATTTGCGTACTCGTTGGATTTAAAGTCGGACAGACGCACGATCACGGGGTGCGGCGCAAAAGCCGCGGCAATGGTGCTAACGCCTTCGGCGAGTTTAGTAATAAAAAACTCGACGGGATCATCATAACCCGCCATTTGTTCGTCTATCATTTCGCGCGTGTCGGCATCAATCTTGTCGTAATCAAGAAGGGCTTGCGGATGAACGCCGATCATACGGTTAATGATGAACTCCAGGCGTGCAAGACCGACGCCGCGATGCGGAATCGATGCAAAGTCGAACGCACGATCCGGATTTCCTACGTTCATCATGATCTTCACCGGGATATCGGGTAACGAGTCCAGTTCGATTTGTTGTTTTTCAAACTCCAGGATGCCGTCGTAGATGAACCCCTCGTCGCCTTCCGCGCAGGACACGGTGACTTCGCGACCATCGCTGATAAGGTCCGTTGCGTCATTACAGCCGACGACAGCGGGGATGCCGAGTTCGCGCGCGATGATCGCTGCGTGGCATGTGCGTCCGCCGCGGTTGGTGACAATCGCTGCGGCGCGTTTCATCACGGGTTCCCAATCGGGATCCGTCATATCGGCGACGAGCACATCGCCGCTTTGAACGCGCGCCATTTCGCTGACGTTGTTAATGACCTTGGCTTTGCCCGAACCGATCTTCTGTCCGATACTGCGACCCCGGCACACGATGTCTGAGCGCTTCTTTAAAGAGAAGCGTTGCAACGTGCGACCGCTGCGGCTTTGGACCGTCTCTGGACGTGCCTGCAAGATATAGATCTTGCCATCATCGCCGTCTTTGCCCCATTCGATATCCATCGGGCGTTGATAGTGGTCTTCGATCGTCAGTGCGAACTTGGACAGCTCGAGAATGTCGTCGTCTGTCAGTGAAAAGCGAGCGCTATCCGCCGGATCGACGTCGACGGTCTGTACGCTCTTGCCTGCGGACGCATTTTCGGTGAATACCATCTTGATCGATTTACTTCCAAGATTGCGCCGTAAAATAGGCGATTTACCGGATCGCAGTGCAGGTTTATAGACGTAATACTCATCGGGATTGACGGCGCCCTGTACAACAGTTTCACCCAGTCCCCAGGAGGAGGTAATAAACACAAGATCGCGAAAGCCTGATTCGGTATCCAATGTGAACATGACGCCTGCTGCGCCGCGGTCACTGCGTACCATGTGTTGGATACCAGCGGACAAGGCGACCACTTCGTGTTCGTAACCCTGATGCACGCGATAGGCAATGGCGCGGTCATTGAACAAAGACGCGAATACTTCTTGCATCGCGTTGATCACGTTGTCCAATCCGCGGATATTCAAAAACGTCTCTTGTTGACCTGCAAACGACGCGTCCGGCAAGTCTTCTGCGGTAGCCGACGAGCGTACGGCAACGGCAATATCCCGCCCGCCTGACATGTCATCCCAAGCAGTTGCCATATCGTCACGCAGTTGTTTCGGCAGCTCTGCGCCGACGATCCATCCGCGAATATCGGCCCCCGCTGCGGTGAGCGCTGCGATGTCATCGACATCCAGACCTTTGAGCCGCTCCGCGATACGCGTGTCCAGCCCGGTGTCTTTCAGGAACACCCGGTAAGCCTCGGCCGTCGTCGCAAACCCGCCGGGTACACTGACGCCAAGTTTCGCCAAATGACTGATCATCTCGCCGAGAGAGGCGTTCTTGCCGCCAACGCGCTCGACGTCGTTCATGCCGAGTTGCTCAAAAGGAATGACAAATGGATTCACGATGGCTTTCTCCCCGGCTTCGACGCCGCCGGTTACTGAGTATTTTTTGATGATCCTGCAGACGACGTCAGACACTGATTAGATGCCCGGCGTGCGGCTGACCCCAAGTTATCCGGCAATTATAGCCACACCACGCTCAAAACGCCTACGAACCCGTCACAGCCGACACTTTGACGTGAGTCGCGTATGGTGTGGTGTGATATTCATATTCCGGGACTCGCGTTTATGGCACTCAGAAGTGTTTTTTTCATCTCCGATCAGACTGGAGTTACAGCAGAAACCTTGGGGCACAGTCTCCTGACCCAGTTCCAAACGTCCGAATTCAAGCAAATCACAGTCCCGTTTATCGACTCGGAAGAGCGCGCAAACGATCTGAAACGCAAGATTGACCGCGCCGCTGCCGAGGACGATGATCGCCCCATAGTATTCTCATCACTCGTCCACGATGAGCTGCGTGAAATCATCAAATCGGCTAATGGACTGTATCTGGATATTTTTGACGCATTCGTTGGTACGTTGGAGCATGAGTTAGGCGCTTCGTCGTCGCATGCCGTTGGGCGTGCACACGGTATGTCTGACACCGATACCTATATGAAACGTATCGAAGCGACAAACTACGCGTTAGCGAATGATGATGGCGGTGCAACCCGCAACTACGAGCAAGCCGACGTTATTCTGTTAGGTGTATCGCGCTCGGGGAAAACACCGACTTGTTTGTATCTTGCGCTTCAGTACGGTGTTTATGCGGCGAATTTCCCGTTAACCGAAGACGAATTTGAGTCGGGCAAGCTACCACCGCTTGTCATGGAGAACCGGCACAAGCTTTATGGGTTAACGATCAATCCGCGTCGACTACAACAGATTCGTAAAGAGCGCCGCGCGGCAGGGCGCTATGCCAGCCCGCAACAGGTCAATTTCGAGCTACGCGCGGCTGAAGGTCTGTTTAATCGTTACAAGATTCCGTTCGTTGATACGACGGAATTCTCGATTGTGGAAATTGCCAGTCGAATCCTTGAAACGACCGGTGTTGAGCGACGTGTGCGCCCATAGTGAACCACGCTTGTCCAGCCTTTTATCACGGCGAGCGTCACAGACTGGGCACGCCATTGTGATAAGCTCCCAGCATGCAATCGGATAGCCTCATCGTCCCGCAAACCTTGGTGAAACCGCGAAGTTTCGCTGGCTTGATGAGCGTGTACGAAAGTAATTTTGTGCGCCTTGGCGGGCTGATCGATCGCGTTGACAGCGTTACCGGTGTGCATCGCTCGACGTCAGATCAAGACCTACCGTTGCACCTTACGGTGATAGACAGAACACGCTATACCTGCACGTTACATTTAACCTATTGGTTTGATGATAATGATGCGCCATTGCGCCGCCCGCCAGCAGAGTTACCTGCGCCTGGCGCTGAAATTGCTGGGGCGCTGGCCGATCCGGATTTGCGCCTTAAGATGTATTTCGACGGACAACTCGCTGAGGTGATGAGTCTGGCAGCAGGGCATCGCCACGCCTTTTTGCTCGACATCGCAGCCTCGCATAAAGAAGCGCTAGATGTTCGCTGGCGACGCAACATGATGCTGAACAAGTGGCTCGAGTACGTGAGCGACTGTGGGCATCATTTCGACTGAGACGTAGCTGGCAATCATTCTGTGCGGTGCGTCACCCTCAGGCCTTGCGTTATGTGTAATCGTTACGGCTATCCAGTTGCCCGAGCCCCATTGCATGGTCAGCAATGCACAACCCAATCCCATTTCACTCGATGACGATGATCAATCGCGCCGTATCGCGCTGTTTTCCAATCGGGTCGCACTGAAAAAGGCCTATGCCAGCGCGTTGCGTCAGCATGAGCACGATGCGCGTGCACTGCAGTCTTCCGACCGCGAGATTCAACGCCTGCAGACCAAGTTAGATTATCTGGAAAATCTGCTGACCGAGCCTGACAGTGCGTTCTCGACGCTGCTGTTCTTTCATTTACGTGGTTTGTGGCGACGTTGTCACCGCCATCTGGCAAGTCGGGCGGAATTGCTCACCACGCGCGCCAGTGGCCGACGTAGAGTGGTTGCGATTGAATCGTGGCAAGCACGGCACAAACTCAAGATGACAACGCTTGACGATACGCTGGAGCATGAGCGCGGCGATATGACCGGGTTGAAGAAACAGTTGCGCGCGTTAGGCCATGAATTGGAACGCTCGAGTGGCTGGTGGCGGTGGTTCAAACGGCGTCGTTTGCAACGCGAGCGCGATGGGCTGGCGTTACTGCTGCAGTCTGCGTTGATCACGCACAACGAAACCATGCAACAGTGGCGTAGGATGAAGCGTCAACGCGCACCTAAGGACGTGACCTTAACGCTGAATGATGCGCGGCATACCAACCTGCAGTTGTTGGCTACCGCGCAATACATGCATCGTTTTTTCGATGAACGAGGCCTGACGGAATTGACTCGTATGGCATTTCACCGCGACGTTGGTGTGATTGATTTTGGCGATGATCGCAAGTGTCGCGAACTGTTCACCAGCGTCGATCGTGCGTTCGTTCAGTTCCTTGAAACCGTGGCTGATGCTGAGCATGAGCCGATGTTAGCCCCACAGGTGCATAGACTCGCCGAGCTTGCGCGCTACGACAGCGACACAGCTGTCGTGCCGGAGCCGTTTGAGTTACCCGTCGACGGCATGATCCGCGGCGACGGTGGTCTCACCGTCAGCGACGCGTTCGCCGACCCACGCACTGTGATCGACGAAGACATCTGGTCTATCTCGCAAGCGTTTGTCAGGCCGTAGCGGCAGGCGCCGAGTGACGCCAGATCGTGCCGCTCCAGTTTTTCAGCTTGTCGAGTCCGATGTATGTCATCGGCACAACCACCAGTGAGACGATCGTTGAGAACGCAAGGCCACCGATAATGGCGCGTGCCATTGGGTAGTACGCCGGTCCGCCAGCGCCGACTTGTGTGTCGCCCATCGCCAGCGGTGCCAGACCAAGAATCGTAGTTGCCGCGGTCATCAGGATAGGGCGTAGACGATCGCGTGCCCCTTGCACCACGGCTTCATCGCGGGACATGCCTTCGCCACGCAGGTTGTTGATGTGATCTACCAACACAATACCGTTGTTGACGACAACCCCAATCAGGATCATTAACCCGATAAGTCCCATGAACGTCAATGGCGTGCCAGTGATCGCAAGGAACCAGACGACGCCCACGAAGGAATAGACTAGTGATGCCATGATGGACAACGGGTAGAGCAACGACTCGAAGAGTGCCGCCATGACGATAAGAATGAGAATGATGCCAAGGCCAATATTCTCAAGCAGCAAGTTGCGTGTTTCGTCGCTGCGCTCAAAACCGCGACCAAAACTCCATGCATAGCCTGGCGGTAGGTCCAGTTGATTCATGACAGCCTCAACGCGTGGTCTAACGTCATCCATCGTCGTGTCAGGCGTCAATGCAGCGTTGACTGAAACTGATGTTTTGCGGTCCGTCCTGTTAATGTTGCGGGCGCCGCGAACCTGCTGAAGGTCGGCAACGCGGTACAACGGAATGGAGGTACGCGTGCCATCCGGCAAGACGGCTGGGATCGCGAGGTTGCCCAACTGCGCGATCGTTTGTCGGTCGTCGTCGCGAAACGCAAGACGCATCTCTATTTCGCCTTCATTGCTGCGGAATTCGCGCAGACGATCACCGCGTAGCGCAACCGCTACTGCTTCACCCACTGCTTGTGCAGTGAGCCCGAGGCGAGCCGTCTTTTCGGGGTCAAGGCGCACCTGAACCTCTCGAGAGCCAGCCGTCATGTCGGTACTGAAGTCTTCCAGTCCTTCGACGTTTTCAAGAATGTCCCACGTGTCATACGCAAGGTCTCGAAGTCGTTCGGTAGATTCACCGGTTAGGGAGACGCTAAAACCTTCACCGAAGCCCGAGTTCTGACGTTCAAATGCCGGGTCACCAATAGCGATGTCCGGGCGTTCCTCGAGAATCGCTGCCATGACGTCTCTCGAACTGATGGTAACGTCGCTGCCTTCCGTCAGCAGAATGGTGGTCTCCGCACGGCCGACGTCCCAATAGGAATATACCGAACGTATATCGAATCGCTCTTCGTTCTCGAACAAATACGCTTCGATTTTATCCACCGATTGTTCTACCCGTTCAATGGAGTAGTAGTCATTCAAGTTGTACATCAAAAACAGTCGTCTTGATGGCTCTTCCGGGAAAATCTCAACCTTGAACATCTCGGTAGCGATCGGTATGCCCGGCGACGCTAAAACCAGTACCGCAACGAAAGGTGCGAGCATGCGCCGCCACCCACGTGCGTTCACGATCTTACTGAGTAAGCCCGTGTAGGCGTTCGTGAGTTTCGGCATGAGCTTGCCGGGTGTTTGTGCCGGCAATCGTTTCAGCTTACTCGCGAGCAACGGGATCAGTGTCTGTGCGACGAGGAGCGAGCAGATGATCGCGACAGAAATAGTGATACCAACATGGCGCAGGAACACCATGATGTCTTGTTGTTCGCCAAATACCAGTGGTGCGAAAACGCACACAGACGTTGCGGTGCTAGCAATAACGGCGATGCCGACTTCGCGCACGCCTTTGAGCGTTGCGCCTTCCGGGTCGTCGGGCTCCATTTGGCGATAGCGAAACACACTTTCGGTGACGACGACTGAATTATCAACCAGCATGCCAATGGCTAACATCAGTCCCATCAGTGTCAGAATGTTCAGCGATAGGCCGAAGAAGTGCATCGCGCCTAACGTGATAACGAGGGACAATGGTACTGACAACGTCACGATCAACGTTGACGTCATATGACGCAGGAAAAAGTACAACACGACGATCGCCAGAAAAGCGCCGATCACACCGGAGCGAACGAGGTCACTGAGTGATTGACGCACAGACTCGGCCTGGTTTTCCAGATCAAAAATCTCAATACCGCTCATCGCCGGAAGTTTGCCGATTTCGGCGACTTCGGCTTTGACACGATCGGCGACCTCAACCATGTTGTAACCATTAGAACGGCTGATCGACAAACCGATCGCGTAGTTACCGTCAAGATGCCTTCCGTAATCGCGCTCTTTTGGCGTTTGGGTGATTTCGGCGATGTCGCCCAGACGCAAGTTGCGACCGTCGATGACGAGCTGCCGGATATCATCCAGGCTGTTGAATTCATCGTTAGGCCTTACGGTCCAACGCTCATTACCCGCAGTAATCTGTCCGGCGCTTACCGCGAAATTACTACGTTGTAGCAGACTCGCTAACTCGTTGAGATCGACGTTGTGCGCAGAGATTCGCCCAGCGTCCAGCCGGATCTTGACCTCCGGTGGTTCAACGCCCTGCAGCTCAACTTGTGAGACGCCTTCCAAACGTTCCAGACGACGTTTCACCATGCGGTTGAGGAGTTCATATTCTTCCGACAAATCACGATCGCTCGACACACGCAGTTGCATGATCGGTCTGTCGTTTAATGAGCCACTGAATACCTGAATACGCTCCAGATCATCGGGCAATTGATCGCGGATGGCGTCAAGCTTGACGCGCGCTTCTACTGCGATGGTCTTCGTGTTGGTGCCGGGACGTGTGCCCACCCAAACCGAGCTATTGTCTTCGCTCGAATTCGAGTTCATCCGTTGAATGCCCGGCAGCGTTGCCAGGGCTTCTTCGACAGGGCGGGTAATTTCGCGCTCTGTTTGCGACGGCGTAGATCCATCATAAGGGATGTTGACGAAGAAACCAGGCCACTCGATATCGGGCAACTCTTCGAGCGGCAACAACCTGGATGAGATCAAACCTATCGCTGCAAGCGCTGCAAACACCATAAAAATGGTGACGGGGCGTTTCAGCGATAGCTCGGTATGTTTCATGGTGTCACCGTTGATGCTGTGCTCAACACGGGTTGCGCCGCAGACTGCTTGGTTCTGTCAAACAAACTATAGACGACTGGGATAACAAGCAAGGTGAGCAACGTCGACGTCAGCAACCCACCGATGACAGTAATCGCCATCGGTGTACGTACTTCAGCGCCTTCGCCGATACCCAGTGCCATTGGCAATAGCCCAAGCGCTGTTGTGAGTGTTGTCATCAGAATCGGTCGCAGTCGCGACTGGCATGCGGCGCGAATCGCATCGAGTTTCTCAGCGCCATCACGACGTAGCTGATTGATAGTGTCGATGAGCACGATGGCATTGTTAACGACAATGCCGGCCAGCATGATCACCCCGATAAACGCCACGACATTGATCGTCGTGCCTGTTACGAACAGTGCCAACACGGCGCCCACTAGGGCTAACGGAATCGTAAACAAAATAACGAACGGGTGGATCAGCGATTCGAATTGTGAGGCCATGACAAGATAAACAAGAAAGACTGCGAGCATGAGCGTGAATTGCATGGATGCTAAAGACTCAGCCATATCTTCGCTTTGACCAAGTACTTCGACAGTAACGCCCGGTGAGAGCGCAGTATCGTTTAGTGTCTGCGCGAGAGCGGCCGCGACACTGCCAAGATCACCATAAGCAAGACCGGCGGACACGACTGCGACGCGTTCCTGATCGAGTCTGCGAATCTCGGAAGGACCCGTGGCGAGTTCAATGCGGGCGACATCAGACAACTTCACCGGCCGTGCGCTACCCGGGTTAACAATCAAATCGCGAATTTCCTCAATCGAAGAGTCGCGCGTTTCGACGCTGCGCACGGTGACGTCGATTTTCTTATCACGCCATGAGTAGCGGGTTGCCACGTTACCGCGCACATTGCCGACGATGTTGTCCGCGACATCGCGTACGACTAGACCCAGCGCTGCGGCGCGTTCCTGATCGAATATGATCTGGATCTCGGGATTACCACCCTCGATGCTAGAGCGCACGTCAGTGAATTGGTCGTCGTTTGATAGCTTAGTTGTCAAGTCTTGCGCATGGCGTTGCAGCGCATCGAGGTTGTAGCCGCGAAAGACGACTTCAAGAGGCGTACTCAGTGACAGCAAGGCCGGACGCTCAAAGTCGTAATTGAGCCCGGGAATATCTCCCAGCTCACCGCGCAGTGATGCCATAACACGGCGCTCGTCGTCGCGAGTGCTGCCAGGTGCCATACGCACATTAAGAACGCCGGTATGTTCGCCGGCATCGACCGGATTGGCGTCGAGGCGGTTGCCAGTACCGCTAACAGAGAACGATCGATCGATACCTGAGAGCGCTTCTGTTGCCGCGTATGTGCGTTGCACGATCGCGTCTGTTTCGCCGAGCGGTGTACCTGGAGCCAGTCGCAGATTAATCGCAAATTCGCCTTGCGAGAGTTGCGGAATCAGCTCAGTACCGAGCCGTGGTACCAGCGACATCGTGCCGGTGAATAACGCGATCGCGGCGACGCAGACAATCAGGCGATTTCTGAGCGCCCAATTTAGCAACGGGACATAGACAGCCCGCAACGAGACGTAGAGCCCGTTGAACAGCAGCACCACCGGTGTGGCAACTATCCTCATGACTTGACCGACAAGGCGGAAAATCGTGCGCAGGAAGCCGAGAATCGCGGCATAGCCGCGTGCCAGCAACCCTGGAGCGCGCGTTTGCTGACTCTCGACATAGCCTTTGCGTGCACCGGTTGCGGCCAGCATCGGTATGAGCAATACCGCGAGCAACAGTGAAAAGCCCAGTGCATACGTTACGGTCAGACTTTGATCGCGGAACAGCTCACCGGCGATACCGGTCACAAAGACCATTGGGAAAAACACGGCAATAGTTGTCATCGTTGCTGCGAACACGGCACCGGCGATCTCGCTGGTGCCGTATTCAGCTGATTCGATCAGTGAATAGCCTTGCTCGCGTTTACCCACGATGTTCTCAAGCACAACGATCGCGTTATCGACAAGCAATCCAATAGCGAGTGCGATACCACCCAAGGACATGATGTTAAGACTCAGGTCGGATAGATACATCAGTGCAAATGTGCCGACGACAGAGATGGGAATGGTCAATCCGATGATGGCAGTGGCGCGTACATCGCGCAGAAAGCCATACAAGACGACAATCGCAAGAATACCGCCAAAAATAGCTGCGTTCGTTACCTGATCCACGGCTGCACGGATAAAGCCAGACTGGTCGGCGATGACCGTCAGTTCGGTATCCGTTGGCAGCGAGTCTTGTACATCGCCAAGACGGCGCATGATGTTGCCGGCGATTAGTACTGTGTTGCTATCGCCTTCCTTGTAGAGCGCAAGCTCGATTCCTTCACGACCATCAAAACGGGTAATAGCTTCGCGGTCTTTGAAACCACGCGTCACTGTTGCGACATCTTTGAGGTATATCGAGCGTCCTTCGCGGGTTGCGATGATGGCATTGGCGAACCCGTCTACAGATTCGAATTCGTTGATAGTACGTACGAGAAATCGCCGCAAACCCTGTTCAAGCCGGCCGCCGGCGAGGTTGACGTTTTCCGCGCGCAGGCGCTCGGCGACTTCACCAATTGATAGATCGAGCTGTGCCAGTTTTTGTTGATCAACAACGACTTGAATTTCGTCTTCAAGACCGCCGCTGACTTTTGCTGCTGCAACGCCAGCAACGCTTTCCAGATCGTCCTTCAAGTCGTCTTCGGCGAATTGCCGCAACGTCTTCAAGCGATCCTCGTTCATTATCAGTTCGCTCTCGCTCGTCAGACCCAGCGCAAGCCGCACGATGGGTTCGCTGGATGGGTCGAAGCGCAACAACAGCGGTCGTTTCGCCTCAAGTGGCAACGTCAGAATATCGAGTTTCTCGCGGACATCGACACTCCCGAGGTTCATGTCCGTGCCCCAGTTGAACTCAATGGTGACGTCAGATTGACCTGTGCGAGACACGGAGCGCACTTGCCGAACACCACTAATGGTGCCGACGGCTTCCTCAATCGGTTTGGTAATCAGACTTTCAATTTCTTGAGGCGCCGCGCCGACGAGTTCGGTGCGAACGGTCAACGTCGGGTACGAAAGATCGGGGAGTAGATTGACGGAAAGTCTTGTCAACGACACCCAGCCAAACATGATGATCGCAAGGAACAGCATGACGACGGTCACGGGGCGGCCTGTAGCCAGACGCACAAGCCACAGCGTGCGGCCACTGTTACCAGTGCCGGTAGAAGTATCGCTCATGACTTAGCCTTCGTCGGTGTTGCTGTCATCAGCAACGGCTTGCGCCGAGGCAGGTTGCTCTTCGCCAATAATTCGAACACTACTGCCGTCCTTGAGTGCGCCCTGACCGACGATGACCACGCGCGCCGAGTCGTCGATCCCTTCGAGTATCGCGACATTGCCCTGCCATACGTACCCCGTCTTGACCTCTATGCGTTTTACCTTGCCTTCTTCAACGGCGTACAGACTGGTGCTGCTCGTGAGCTCTATGAGCGCATCGCGTGGCAGCACAAGCGCGTCCTTTTGCGCGTCATAAATGATCGCAAAGCGACCGAACATACCCGGCTTTAGTTGTCGTTCGGCATCGTTAACCTCAATGGTCGCCTTGAACGTACCGGACTCAGGGTCGACCGTTGGGCTAATGCGCGCGACGGTGCCGATGAATTGCTGGTCAGGCAGGGCATCGATCGTGAGCGATACATCTTGTTGCGCCTTGATCAGGCCGAACTCGCGTTCCGGGATATACAGATACGCAACCAGAGGGTCAAGCGCGGTCAGTCGGAAGGTTGGCGCGTTAGGGTCAATGGTATTGCCCACTTTGATATCACGCTGCGAAATGACGCCGGAAATGGGTGCGCGAATCGTGGTGTAGGCATATTCGAGTTTCGCCAATTCATAAGCGGCGCGCAGACCGTCCAACTCATATTTCGTGGTCTCAAACGCACTGGCCGCGACTAAGCCGCGCTCGTGGAGCTCCACGTTACGTTGGTATTCCTGTTCCAGTCTTCCAAGATTAGCCTTGGACTGCTCCAACTGCAGGCGCAACCGATCACCGTCCAGTCGCGCGAGTACCTGATTGCGTTTCACCACGTCGCCTTCTTCAACGAGGATACTGCGAACTTCACCACCCACTTTAGCGACGACGGTTGCTTCTTCAAACGCCTCAAGTGAGCCGGACCCCGTATACGCTGCAAATACGTCACCACGTGTGACGTCTACAACCTCAACCGGTATCAGCGCTTCGGGCTCTTCTTCTTCGTCATTGTCGCTTTCACCGTTCTCGGCGGTCTGCTCGCTCGTGTCATTGTCGTCGCCGTTGTCAGCGCTCTGATCGGGGTCAGAGCCGCAGGCTGCCAACATCAGGCTGAGCAAAAGTAATGCAAGGACTCTGGTTGTCAGTAGTGAAGAGGGTAGGTGCATTGTGTTGGTCTCTTAAAGCGACATCGTGTCGCTGGTTTGGGTTTTAAATTCTGTGTGTTGTTGTCTTTGCTGTAGCGGCAGCGCATCAAGACGCTGTTTACTCGAAACTGTGTCTATCGTGCTTTGCGTCCCTTCGGCGCGCGGTGTTGTCAGAGGCACTGCCGCGAATTCCAATGCAGGCAAGTAGCGTTGTACAACCTGTGCACTTGTTTGATGCGGGACAGCGTCCTTTGGTTTAGCGGCCGGACTGCTAAGAAACGCAATGGCACCCAGAGCGGTAAGAGCGACGAACAGCGCAGATGCGAAGGTGTTCCGAGATTTGATGAGGACGTTGTGTAAGGTCGTTGCGCGGGGCATTGCTGCATCCGGTGTACTGTACTAGTGTTGTAGTAAGATATAACACCCTTACACCAATCGCAACTTACCGTAACTTGGCAACAAAAAACCCCGCCGGCGGCGGGGTTTTTATTATTTAGATCAGTGGTTTATCGTGGTCAGTTGAGCGCTGCGCTCTGTGCCGGCGCCTTAACACCAGCGATTTCGACCATGTCGGACACGACGTCAGCGGCTTCGTTCAAGACGATATCGGGCGCTTCTGAGTCTTCCAATGCTTCCATATCCGCTAGCGGCTCGAGTCCAACGGCTGCTCTGCGCTTGTTCTCGCGCGCCAGTCGCGCATCCCGGAATTCAGCGCGTTCGGCTTTGCGTGTCGTAAGGTTCAGCGTCACGGTATCGCGCTCGCGGTTCGCTTTGACTGCGGCGAGATCACCCAGCAAGAACGCGTGATCCGGATCGTCAGCCAATCTGTCGTTGAGATTAGCGGTCAGTACCTGAATCTGGCGGTCTAACGGCGTTCCAGCGTCGAAGCGTGTGGTGCGGATTTGATCCCAGGGCAGGGCGCGCGGTCGCGTGCTTTCGCCAAACTCACTGGTGTCGATCAATGACGGAAGTTCGATATCAGGCAACACACCGCGGTTCTGGGTGCTGTCGCCCGTGACGCGATAATATTTACCGATTGTCAGTGTCAGTTGGCCGAGGCCATCGCCTTCGCTGCGTGGCACGAATTGGTCGAGGTTGTACAAATTCTGAACCGAACCTTTGCCGAACGTCTGTTGCCCGATCACAACGCCGCGCTCATAGTCTTGAATGGCACCGGCGAAAATCTCGGATGCTGAGGCACTGAAACGATCAACGAGAACCGCGAGTGGGCCGTTGTATGCAACGCTTGGCACCGGGTCTTTGAGTACCTCAACTCGCGACTGCGCGTAGCGCAACTGTACGACTGGGCCTTGGTCGATGAACAAGCCCGACAGCATCGTGGCCTCGGTTAGATGACCACCGCCGTTGCCGCGCAGATCGACAACGACGCCGTCGACGCCTTCATCGTAAAGTTCGGACAAAATACGTTGAACATCGCGCGTCGTGCTTTTGAAGTCTTTATCACCGGCTTGCTGTGCCTGATAGTCACGATAGAAGCTCGGGATATCGATAACACCGATTTTGAAATTCCGGCCATTGCGCTCAACGTCGATGATCGATTTCTTAGCAGCCTGCTCTTCGAGCTTGACCTGACCGCGCACAAGCTGAAGCTCGGTGTTTGCGTCGCCTGGCATTGCTCCGCCAGGCAGAATCTGTAGGCGCACCATCGTGTCTCGCGGGCCGCGGATGAGTTGGACAACATCATCCAGACGCCAACCGATCACGTCGACAATCTCGCCGTTTTTACCTTCGCCAACGCCGATGATGCGGTCTGACGCTTCGAGAGTGCCGTCAATCGCAGCCGGGCCGCCCGGAATGACGTTCATGACTTTGACGAAATCATCTTCGGTTTGCAGCGACGCGCCAATACCGGAGTAAGACAAGCTCATCTGAATACGATATTCCTCGGAATTGCGCGGCGACAGATAGCTTGAGTGTGGGTCCAGTGTGCGGGCGAACGCGTTCATGAAAATCTCGAACACGTCGTCAGAGGTGACCTGACCGGCACGTTTGACGAATCGTGTGTAACGCTTACGCAATTTTTCTTGCGCCTCAACCCACTCAATATCTGTGAGCAGCAGTCCAACGCCATCGTTTTTAACCCGCTTTCGCCAGATTTCGTCCAACTCGGCTTTGTTGCTCGCCCATGCGGCTGCTTCGCGGTCAAACTGGAAGCTCTCATCGACATCGAAGTCGGGCTCCTGTTCAAGCTGCGCGAGCGCATAGGTCCAACGTTCGTCAGCGCGAGTCTGATAGGTTCTGAAAATATCGAACACCGGCTCAAGGGAAGCGCCGACCACCATGTTGTCAATGCGGTCGCGGTATTGCTCAAAGCGCTCAAGGTCGCTATCGAGGAAAAACAGTTTGTTGCCATCCAGCGCATCGATGTACATATCGAGCACTTGGGCTGACAGCTTGTCGTCAACTTCTGTGCGTGTGTAGTGAGACTTCTCGATGAACCGCGTTACCAATGAACTGATGCGATGGTGCTGCGCGCTGGGCTGCAATGTATCGATGACGCTATCAGTCGCTGCGATTGCGCTGCTGCACAACAAAGCGACGCCGATCAGAAGCGTCCGTGTGGATCGAGCGGGGCGGTTCAAAAGAGCTTTATGATTCGTCATAGAGTGCTGGTCTCTGCAGGTCGTTGCTGGTTATCATGTTGCGCTTGATGCATCGAGAATGAAACGGCGCTGACGCGTTCTCGTTCAATCTAGTTTTAGCACCAAACTCAACCCAAAAGCTAGTCACACAGCACAATTGAGGGCATCGTCCTGCAATCGTCCAAGTGACCGTGAAAAAAAGGGCAAATTCCGTTGCGACCATTGACCATAATTACCGGCGTTGTCATGGGCTCGGCTGTATCAATCACGCTTGGTCTTGCTGTTGTCATCATCATTTTTTACTTCACCGGCCTCGACGAACCACGCATTCGCGATGAGTTTGCACCCGTGCTCGGAAGTCTGGGCTGGTTTAGTGTTCTGACTGTTGTCAGTGCGACAAGTTTCATTGGGACATTGCGCGAACGCGTATGGCGATGGCCTGCGCAGGCGCTGATGTGGAGTTGCGTTGGCCTGATTGGCTGGCGCTTCTGGCCTGGCTGAATGTGCCGTGCGCACTCGAAGAGGCGCGATGCGTTAGTGTTTTCTGAGCGCCGCGGCAATGTCGTACGCTTCGGATAGTGTGCGTAGCAACACGAACTCATCGAGAGCACCGGCGCCGGGCAGTGCGCGTGCAGATTCCAGTGCCTTGTCGGCGTACGCAGGTAAACGCCGCATCCGGGCGAGCGTACGGTAGTCCTCGCTGTACCGTCGAAATTGCGCCGCGGTGACATCGTGTTTGTCGGCTGAAAGCTCGCTAAGATGCCGCGCTAGCTCGCCGGCTAATGCGTCGCGCAGCGCGGTAAGTGTGCTCACCAAAAAAGCCGTTTCACTCGCGTCGAGCTTGGCAGCTTAAAAAATAGAAAACGGTGATTTGACCTGGCGGCTGCTGCTTGCTCTGCTGCCACGACCGCGACTGCCCCGACGACGACGGCGCATACGCGAGTGCAGCTCTACGCGACGTCCCGCCAGCCATTCTTCACGCGTGACACTGTCATCGTCGCCGCGCTTGGCTTCTTCGCGTTGACGGAACGCACAAAAATCTTCGTACGCTTCAATTTCATGTTTCAGCTCGCGAACCACGAGTTCGACCATGATCGCGTCGTCGAGGAAGCCGAGCCCGGGGATGTGGTCCGGAATCAGGTCTTCTGGCTCTGAGAAGTACGCCAACGCGCTCAATACGCGGCTGGTTTCCTCTTTAGGTAGTTGCCATTCGCTGTCCGTCAGCATGCCCGTCATGATTTTCAACTTGAGCAAGCGCTCGGTGATGAAATCAGGGACTTTGCCTTCGTCAACTTCCGTGAGAAGGTCCTCGGCAGCTGCAATGATCTCTTTTTCTGACAGGTTTTGAGCGTTACTGCTCGCCTGCTTCATGATCATGCGAAAATGTTCTAAATCATTGTCGCTGAGATCAAACGCGATTCTTATACTCATGTCGGCTCCGGGCAGCGATTAACAGCGCAGTGAGACTACTTGTCGCCACGTACGCCGTCAATCTATGGGGATTCACCCGTCCTCAAGAAGGCTGCGCAACATCCATGCATTTTTTTCGTGCAAGTGCATGCGTTGCGTGAGCAGATCAGCGGTTGGCTCGTCTCCCGCCTTGTCTGCCAGCGGCATAACAGCTCGTGCTGTGCGCGTGATTGCCTCCTGGGCCTGCACCAATTGCCGGATCATATCTTTAGCAGATGGCGTGCCGGTTTCCTCTGCGACGCTTGAAAGTGCACCGAAAGCCGCATATGAACCCGGTGCGTGCACGCCAAGAGCCCGGATTCGCTCGGCAATTTCGTCGACCGCCGTCGCCATTTCCAGATACTGGGTTTCGAACAACGTATGCAGCGTTGCAAACATCGGTCCGGTGACGTTCCAGTGAAAATTGTGTGTCTTGAGATAGGTGGTATAGCTGTCTGCGAGCAGCCGCGACAGACCCTCTGCGATCGCAACGCGATGTTCTTTGCTGATGCCGATATCAATTTGCATGGCCGGACTCCTCGTAACGTTGGTTTGCGTTAATCACACCGTCATCATAGGCCGCTGAACGCATAGCAACCAGTTGAATCGGCGCATTGGCTCGATTGATCCGCTCAATAGTGTGTGCAGCGTTGGCGAGTGAACTGTGGAGAGCGGGAAGGCGTGCAGAGGTGAAATGCTATCGGCACACACGAATGGGGTCGTGTGACGCTGAGTCTCTAGCGTTTGGTTGTCGGTTTGTCCCAACTGGTGGTGTTGGTGAAGTCTTTCGTGTTGTAAGGATCGAAGCCTTCCGCTTCCATCGCGTCAATAACATCATCGGTGAGTTTCAAAAGCTCTTGCGTAGGCTCGTGAGAATCAACATGCAAATCATCTTCACGCAGGCGTGTTGCCTCCGCCGGCTGCGACGTGTGCGCGCGCGCAGCGCCACCAGGACGTGGCTGGGTGACGTCCTTGGCAATCTTGTTCGTCGGGATTTGCATGTCCGGGGGTGGAATGCTGCGAGACGATTGACCTATAGACAGCTTGTCCTTTAGCCGCGTGATCAGATCCTTAACCATGTTTTATTGTTTGCCAGTTAACATATTGTAAAACTACCGAGCCACACGGTGGAGTGCCACGCCGGTCATACTGATTTGTGAGACCAGTCACGAAATCGCCTAGCGCACCCGTCTCGCCACGCCCATTCCTGCTCTTAGCAGTGTTAGCGCCAATATCGGCGATAACATAAAAAACCACATGGCGCCGTCGCCGCTGCCCAGTGACCGGAACACATCAGCAATGTAGCCCGTCATGCCTGAACTGCCACCATATGCGCCTAACGTTTTACCGCCGACCACATAAACCAGTGGCAAGACGATCAGCACCGTTGCCGAAAGCACAATGGCGACGATAATGAGTTCTTTTTTAGCACGCTTCAGCACAATCCGATCGTGTGCCAAATAGAGATCGGGGTCAAGGCGCGCTGAGCGCTGTTATTCTTTCTCTGGCGTTGTCGTAGGAGCGTCGAAGATATCTATGCCGAGCGTTGAGCGGCGCGCTTTTAAGCGCATCCAAAAGATTCTCACGCCAATGTGTAAGCAAATGGCGGCAAACAGAATCCACTGCGGAACGACCCAGGCACTTGAATTGATATAGAGCGCCGCGAACAAAGCTGCGATGCCACCCAGCACGTAGAAGTAGGGAATTGCTTCATACAACGCACGGGGCACCCAGATATTCTCAAACGCTTGTGCAGCGGGCGCCTGATGTGTCGATCGGGTTATGTCAATGCTGCGGTTGGCCATGCCGGAAACTCTTTGCGATGTCACGGGTCGCAGATTAGCGACAAGCAGCGCAGATGTCCGTGTCTCACTTCACAGTTGGACGATTACGAGTCAATCGACGTGCTTTAGTCAGCGCTAACGGTCCTGCGTTGCGCCCACTGTCGCAACTGTTCAATGTCTTCGGACATCACAACGCTCAGCGGGCTCGTACGCTGCGCTTCATCCAGCAAATGTTTCAGTTGAAGGGGCGTCTGATTGGCGACAGCAGCGTAGAATGCACTGACGACTAACTGTTCGAGTTCGGCGCCGGAGAAACCAGCGGTCGCTTCGGCGACGCTGTTCAGGTCGTAGTCCGCGCAATTGGTCTCGCGCTTTTTTAGGTGAATGCTGAGCACTTGCTTGCGCGTGTCGATGTCGGGCAAGTCCACGAAAAAAATCTCGTCAAACCGACCTTTGCGCACGAGTTCTGGCGGTAGTCGGGTGATATCGTTGGCCGTGGCGACAACGAAGACATTGGCTGATCGCTCTGCCATCCAGGTCAGAAATTGGCCGAGAACCCGCTGCGACGTACCGGTGTTGTCGTTGCCCGTCGAGAGTCCTTTTTCAAGCTCATCAATCCACAGCACACAAGGCGCCATTGTCTCAGCCAAAGACAACGATTCGCGCAGGTTGCGCTCAGTCTCGCCGTGGTACTTGTTGAACAGCTGGCCGAACTCCAGTCGGAGCAGCGGTACACCGAACGCGCCCGCCGTGGCCTTGGCTGCAAGGCTCTTGCCGCAACCCTGAACGCCCAGTAGCACGAGCCCGCGTGGCGGATCGAGTGCCGGGTGTTGGGTATCACCAATAAAAATACCGCGTCGTTGGGCAAGCCAGTGCTTCAACGCGCGCATTCCGGCGACGTCAGAGAAATGTTTCGTGTCGTACTCGAAACTCAGCAATCCGTCCTTGTTGAGCAGCGCGTATTTCGCTTGCATCACCGTGTCGATATCTGCCTGGTCGATGACACCATCATCCGCGATCGCGTTGTGGGCGAGGCGGCGGACGTCTACATCGCTCAGACCGGCAAGATTGCGCACCAGCATCGCGAGCGCTCGCGGATCAGACCGGACTGACCGTCCGCCATTTTGCAGCCGCCAGCTTTTTGCCTCTTCCTGCACGATTTGCTGGCGACGCGCGTCGTCTGGCACGGCAAGTTCGAAGTCCGCGGCTAGGTGTTTGAGGTCGGCCGGTAACTCCAGCGTCGGACTGATCAGGATCAGCTTGCCGCCATTCGCGGAAAATTTCTGGCAGATGTCCTTGATCTGGCGGATACGCACGGCATCGCTCAGGAAGGGATGGAAATCCAGCAGTGCATATATTGCGGGTTTGTCGACGGCGCGGATATGTGCCAGCGCATCTCCCGGATCGCTATTCAGCGGCTGCGGTGCCAGATCAATATCCAGGCGTTGCAGACCGTCGGTAACACTCCATCGGAACAGCGGTTTGTGCGCATTGGCCGAGCCCGCTATCGCATGCTCGGTCAGCATGCTCAAAATCGCCTGTTCGTCCTGTGTGCGAATGCAGATCAGTGGCAGTCGCGATTGCAGCAGCAACGTGAGCTCACGTTTATCACTCACGATTCGTTCCTGTGTCTTGGCCGTCGGAATAGCCGGGTAGGGCGGCATTCGTCAAACTGCGGGCAGGGGCGCCGATGACGTGTTGCGCGGCATCGCGTAATTCAACCAGGCTCACCTTGCCAGGTTTGTTGGCGATACGCTGCACCACATCGTCCAGCGTGCGTTTGCGGGTTCTTTCGCGAATTTCCCGATCCAGAGCTGCGAACACCGTCGTCGCGAGCGCCGTTCGTGAGCCTTTGGATGACGCTGCGCGCAAGGAGGAGGTCTGCTGCCCCCAGCGATTGAGCTCACTACCGGTGGCTGCTGTTCGCCTGGCTGAAACGCTGCCGGCGCGCGCGAGCATTTGATAGCTGTAGTACTCGGCGATTCCCTCGACGATCCAGTCTTCGCCATCAACCGCTGCACGGCTGAAGCCGACGTGTACGAATTCGTGCAACAGGGTGCTCGTGCCGTTGCCGCTGATCAGCGGACGGTCCGTGTGAACAAATAACGAGTTAGGCGCCGACAA
>JBCBZK010000182.1:0-5595 GCA_039815365.1 Pseudomonadota bacterium
CACTCCAAACGGCGGGGGTGGCTCGTTGGCCCCGCCACTCCCTTTTCCGCGCCAGCACCCCTGCCGGCGGGCTGCACACGACCGGCTTGCCGATTTCGGCCTGCCGGTATTCGCGTTTTCATACTCTGACGAGTGTGGCGGCGCGGCAGAATTTTAGTGATGTGGTTTTGATACTCGTTCAAGCCACGCACAGAACGATTGAGAAAGGCTCGAGGTAACAACATGGCGTACTCGTTCACCGAGAAAAAGCGTATCCGCAAGGATTTCGGAGAGAAGACAAGCATTCTTGATGTGCCTTATCTGCTGTCTATTCAGATCGATTCGTACCGTAAATTCCTACAGGAAGGCCGGACAGAGTCGAATCGTGAAGACATCGGATTGCATGCTGCATTTAAGACGGTCTTCCCGATTGTGAGCTATTCCGGTAATGCGGCGCTCGAGTACGTGAGCTATCGGCTGGGTGAGCCGGTGTTTGACGTTAAAGAGTGTCAGCTGCGCGGCTTGACGTACGCAGCGCCGCTGCGCGTCAAAGTACGCCTGGTGATCTACGACAAAGAGGCAAGCGGTACGCCGAAGCCTGTCAAAGACATCCGCGAGCAAGAAGTGTATCTCGGCGAAATGCCGCTGATGACCGACAACGGTACTTTTGTGATCAACGGTACCGAGCGTGTGATCGTGTCTCAGCTGCATCGTTCACCGGGCGTGTTCTTTGATCACGACAAAGGCAAGTCGCACTCGTCGGGTAAATTGCTGTTCTCGGCGCGGATTATTCCTTACCGCGGTTCATGGCTGGATTTCGAATTCGATGCCAAAGATGCTGTCTTTGCGCGCATTGACCGTCGTCGCAAGTTGCCGGTCAGCATCATCCTGCGTGCGCTGGGTATGACCAACGAAGAGATGTTGGCAACGTTCTTTGAAACGGTGCAGTTTGAGCTGTCCGACAAAGAGATCAAGATGGAGCTGATTGCATCACGCCTGCGTGGTGATACCGCTCAGTTCGACATCAAAGTCGGTCGCAAGATGATCGTTGAAGAAGGCCGTCGAATCACCGCCAAACACGTGCGTGATCTCGAGAAAGCCAACATCGAAGAGCTCACCGTGCCGATGGAGTACCTGGAAACACGTATTCTGGCGCATGACATCATTGACGAAGACACCGGCGAACTCATCGCGAATGCGAACGATGAGCTCACGGCAGAGTCTATTCAGGCGTTGATTGACGCTGGTGTGACAACGATTCGCACGCTGTACGTTAACGATCTGGATCGTGGGCCCTACATTTCCAACACGCTGCGCATTGATCCGTCAGTGACGCGTCTTGACGCGTTGGTGGAAATCTACCGCATGATGCGTCCCGGCGAGCCGCCGACCAAAGAAGCTGCTGAGAACCTGTTCCAGAACCTGTTCTTCAATGCCGATCGCTACGACTTGTCAGCCGTTGGTCGCATGAAGTTCAACCGCCGCGTCGGCCGCGATGTGATCACCGGCGAAGGCGTTCTGGAATCTGACGATATCCTCGACGTGTTACGCGTTCTGATCGAAATTCGTAATGGCTACGGTAGCGTCGATGACATCGATCATCTTGGCAACCGTCGTATCCGCAGTGTCGGTGAGATGGCCGAGAATGCCTTCCGTATCGGTTTGGTGCGTGTCGAGCGTGCTGTCAAAGAGCGCTTGACTCAGGCCGAGGCTGAAGGTCTGATGCCTCAGGAGATGATCAACGCGAAACCGGTTGCTGCTGCGGTCAAAGAGTTCTTTGGCTCAAGCCAGCTCTCGCAGTTCATGGATCAGAACAACCCGCTCTCGGAAGTCACGCACAAGCGTCGTGTTTCGGCGTTGGGCCCTGGCGGTCTGACACGCGAGCGCGCCGGATTCGAAGTCCGTGATGTACACCCGACGCACTATGGTCGTGTATGCCCGATTGAGACACCTGAAGGTCCGAACATTGGCCTGATCAACTCTCTGGCGGTCTACTCGCGCACCAATGAGTATGGTTTCCTTGAGACGCCATACCGCAAGGTGACCGATGGTGCGGTGACAGACGAGATCGAGTATCTGTCTGCTATCGAAGAAAGCCAGTACGTGATTGCGCAGGCAAACGCGGCGCTTAATGACAAGAATCAGTTTACCGATGAGCTGATTTCAGTGCGGCATCGCAACGAGTTCACGTTGGCCGGGCCAGATGCGATTAACTACATGGATGTCTCGCCGAAACAGATCGTATCGGTGGCGGCATCGCTGATTCCGTTCCTCGAGCATGATGATGCTAACCGCGCTCTGATGGGCTCGAACATGCAACGTCAGGCAGTGCCGACGCTGCGCTCGGAAGCGCCGCTGGTTGGTACTGGCATGGAGCGCGCTGTTGCTGTCGATTCCGGTGTGACCGTTGTTGCTCGTCGCGGCGGTATCGTGGACTCGGTCGATGCGTCGCGCATCGTGGTGCGTGTGCATGACGATGAGACGAACGACGTCGAGCCTGGGGTTGATATCTACAACCTGACGAAATACACCCGTTCGAACCAGAACACGTGTATTAACCAGCGTCCGTTGGTTCGTATCGGTGACACGATCGCTCGTGGTGATGTCATGGCAGACGGTCCGTCGACTAACCTGGGTGAGCTTGCGCTCGGCCAGAACCTGTTAGTCGCGTTCATGCCATGGAATGGTTACAACTTTGAGGATTCGATTCTGATCTCCGAGCGTGTTGTTCAGGAAGATCGTTTCACGACAATCCACATCGAAGAGCTGACTTGTGTTGCCCGCGATACGAAACTGGGATCAGAAGAGGTGACAGCCGATATTCCGAACGTGGGTGATTCTGCGTTAGCGAAGTTGGATGATGCCGGTATCGCATTCATCGGCGCCGAAGTCGGCTCTGGCGATATTCTGGTCGGTAAGGTCACACCGAAAGGCGAGACTCAACTGACACCAGAGGAAAAACTGCTGCGTGCCATTTTCGGCGAGAAAGCGTCTGACGTGAAAGACTCGTCATTGCGCGTGCCGCCAGGCATGGACGGTACGGTCATCGATGTTCGCGTGTTTACGCGTGACGGCGTTGAAAAAGACACCCGCGCCTTGGCGATTGAGCGTGCTGAGCTTGTGAGCGTACGCAAAGATCTTGATGATCAGCTGCGTATTCTTGAGGGCGACATTTTGGCGCGTATCGAGAAACTCCTGATCGGTAAGGTCGCGACGGGTGGTCCGGCTGGTCTGAAATCAGGCGAGAAAATCACTAAGGCGTACCTAGACAGCATCGAGCAGTCGCAGTGGTTCGACATCGGCATGAAAAACGACGATGTCAGCGCACAGCTTGAGCGTGCCTCCGAGCGGATGAAGCAACAACGCGAAGAATTCGACGCGCGCTTTGAAGCGAAGAAAACCAAAATCACTGTTGGTGACGATCTGGCGCCTGGCGTTTTGAAAATGGTCAAGGTCTACCTTGCCGTCAAACGTCGCATTCAGCCGGGTGACAAAATGGCTGGCCGCCACGGTAACAAGGGTGTTATCTCTTCGATCGTTCCGGTTGAAGATATGCCATACCTTGATGATGGCACGCCAGTAGATGTCGTACTGAACCCGCTTGGGGTTCCGTCGCGGATGAACGTCGGACAGGTGCTTGAGACCCATCTGGGGTGGGCCGCCAAAGGTGTTGGCGCACGCATCGACCGTATGCTCAAAGCCCAAGCGGCGATGACAGATCTGCGCGGCTTCCTGGCAGACGTCTACAACACGACGGGTGGTCGTTCGGAGGATCTTGATAGTTTCTCCGACAACGAGATCATCGAGCTTGCCGGTAACCTGAAGACCGGTGTGCCGATGGCAACGCCAGTATTTGATGGTGCCGCGGAGTCACAGATCAAGCATATGCTGAGACTGGCTGAGCTGCCGGAAACCGGTCAGGCGGATATGCGCGACGGTCGTACCGGCGAGCAATTCATGCGACCGGTCACGGTTGGCTATATGTACATGCTCAAACTCAACCACTTGGTGGATGACAAGATGCATGCACGCTCAACCGGGCCGTATAGTCTGGTCACGCAGCAGCCGCTGGGTGGTAAAGCGCAGTTCGGTGGTCAGCGATTCGGTGAGATGGAGGTCTGGGCGCTTGAAGCCTATGGCGCGTCCTATACCTTGCAGGAGATGCTGACGGTCAAGTCGGATGATGTTCAGGGTCGTACCAAGATGTATAAAAACATCGTGGACGGCACCCATCAGATGCAGGCCGGTATGCCCGAATCATTCAACGTCCTGGTGAAAGAAATTCGTTCGCTCGGCATCAATATCGAGCTTGAAACGGAGTAAGGTGAAGCATGAAAGACCTATTAAAACTCTTTAAGTCACAAACACCGGACGAAGATTTCGATGCGATCCGCATCGGTCTGGCGTCGCCGGACATGATTCGTTCGTGGTCGTACGGTGAGGTGAAAAAGCCTGAAACGATCAACTACCGCACGTTCAAACCGGAGCGCGATGGTCTGTTCTGCGCCAAAATCTTTGGCCCGATCAAAGACTATGAGTGCCTGTGCGGCAAGTACAAGCGACTCAAGCATCGCGGCGTTGTGTGTGAGAAGTGTGGCGTTGAAGTCACGCAGACCAAGGTGCGTCGTGAACGTATGGCGCATATCGACCTGGCAAGCCCGGTCGCACATATCTGGTTCTTGAAATCATTGCCGTCGCGCATTGGTTTGATGCTGGATATGACACTGCGCGAAATCGAGCGAGTGCTCTATTTCGAAGCATTCGTGGTTGTTGAGCCTGGGCTCACACCGCTGGATCGCGGGCAATTAATGTCCGACGAAGGTTATCTGGAAGCGATTGAGCAGTACGGCGACGAGTTTGATGCCCGAATGGGTGCCGAAGCCGTCCACGAGATGCTGTCAACGATCGATTTGCAGACCGAAGTGGCGACCGTGCGCGAAGAAATTGGCGCGACTAACTCGGAAACTAAAATCAAGCGTTTGTCGAAGCGCTTGAAGCTGCTTGAGTCGTTCATCGAATCAGGTAACAAGCCTGAGTGGATGGTGTTGACCGTTCTGCCTGTGCTGCCACCGGATTTGCGTCCGCTGGTACCGCTGGATGGTGGTCGCTTCGCAACATCGGATCTGAACGATTTGTACCGTCGCGTCATCAACCGCAACAACCGCTTGCGCCGTCTGCTGGAGCTCAACGCGCCTGACATCATCGTGCGTAACGAAAAACGCATGTTGCAGGAGTCAGTCGATGCGCTGCTGGATAACGGTCGTCGCGGTCGCGCGATTACCGGCACCAACAAGCGTCCATTGAAGTCGCTTGCTGACATGATTAAAGGCAAGCAAGGTCGCTTCCGTCAAAACCTGCTGGGTAAGCGTGTCGACTACTCTGGCCGTTCGGTCATCGTCGTTGGCCCGACGCTCAAACTGCACCAATGTGGTTTGCCGAAGAAAATGGCGCTTGAGTTATTCAAGCCCTTCATTTTCTCAAAACTGCAATTGCGCGGCGAAGCGGCCACGATTAAAGCAGCCAAAAGACTGGTTGAGCGTGAAGGTCCGGAAGTCTGGGATATCCTCGAAGAGGTGATTCGCGAGCACCCGGTCATGCTGAACCGTGCGCCGACAC
>JBCBZK010000070.1:0-17256 GCA_039815365.1 Pseudomonadota bacterium
ATCTGCTTGAGCGCTACAGCGAGGGCAGGCGCGTCCTGCTCATCGTCGATGAGGCACAAAACCTGTCGCGTCGCGTCCTCGAAGAATTACGACTGCTGAGCGGGCTTGAGACTCACAAAGAAAAAATCCTGCGCATCATTATTGCCGGCCAGCCGGAGTTGCGGGACAAGATTAATCGCGAAGATTTACGACAGCTCACACAGCGCGTGCGACTCAGATTCCATCTCGAGCCGCTCAGCAACGAAGATCAGCGTCGCTACATTGAACACCGGCTTAGCGTGGCGGGCGCAGGCGAGCGACAGTTGTTTGATGATGATTGTTTCGAGCTGATTTTCGACGTTACCAATGGTGTGCCGCGATTGACGAACACGTTGTGCGACACCGCCTTGTTGTGTGCGTTCGCCGATGAAACCGAAACAGTTGGCGTCGAACAAGTACGCGCCGCAATCGATGAGCTCGGCTGGGAAGCCGACGGCTCGCATCTGGACATCGGTATTGGAGAAACGTCGGATCAACTCGCCATTCTTGCGCAGGTTGAGCTACGTGAAAAAGACAAAACGGTTGCGCATTTCGAGTTAGCGCCAGGACGCATTGTAATCGGGCGTACCGAAGACAATGACATCCATATTGATTCGAAATTTGTCAGCCGCCACCACGCGCAGATTACGACGAATCAGGACACATCCATCATTGAAGATCTGAACAGCACGAATGGTATGTTCATTGGCGCGAAGCGACTCAAAAAGCGGCGTCTGCGTGATGGAGACATCATTGCCCTAGGCAGCCATCAGCTGATCTATAAAGACTTCCGCGAACCGGCCGAAGATCCGTTCGGCGAAGAAGAATAGCCCGAGCGCTCAACGCCCGAGACGCTACAGCAGATTGTCATCCAGATTCGACTGGCGCTCGCGATAGTCACGACGGCGGAGCCAAAGCACCAACCCGTAGATCAGGCAGCAAATACCGAGCAGCAGACAGGCTGTAGGCCAGATATCGAAATCCAGATAGAGCGACAGCCCAAGCAGCACACAGCCAGCCGCGAGGTACAGGTAAGGCAATGCCTCATAGACCGGTTTTGATATCCACATAAGCGCGCCTCATCCTGAGCCTAACCCTGAGTCGGTCAGACTACACAATCCGAAGAGCATACATTGAGTTGGCGTAATGCGGAAATAGGCTAATCGCGCTTGATGCCGAACATGCGCAGTACGCGCGTGCCAAAAGAATCCTGAAATGCATCAACGCCATAGTCTGTGTCATGGCTAACGCCCTGCTCACGAAGCTGCTTGGCGAATTCCTGTGCGGCGGGATCGAGATCAGTTTCGGTCAACGTCGTATCAAATTGCATGTGCATTCCAGACAAAATTAATCAAGAAGCGCAGTGTGCAGCAGTGACTAAACAGATGCAGTGAATGCGGTCACAGGCACAACAATCCCAGTGCGACATAATGTCGCGGCGTTGCTATTGTGTGCCCCCGACGGTGATTTCGTAGATACGCAATGTCGGCTGACCGACACCGACAGGCACGGACTGCCCTTCCTTACCGCACACCCCAACGCCTGAATCGAGCTCAAGGTCATTACCGACCATGCTGACTTGTGTCAGCACGTCAGGGCCGCTGCCAATCAACGTCGCACCTTTGACAGGCGCACCGATTTTGCCATTCTCAATGAGGTAAGCCTCGCTGGCAGAAAACACAAATTTTCCAGAGGTGATGTCGACCTGACCACCGCCGAAATTACGGGCGTAAAGACCTTTGCTGACCGACGCAATGATCTCATCCGGATCGTGATTGCCATTACGCATATACGTATTGGTCATACGCGGCATCGGCAGATGTGCAAACGATTCGCGGCGGCCATTACCCGTGCTGTTCGTACCCATCAAGCGCGCGTTCATTGCGTCCTGCATATAGCCCTTGAGGATGCCATTCTCAATCAGCACCGTGCACTGTGTCGCTGCACCTTCATCATCGACGCTCAACGAGCCACGACGGTCTGCCAACGTGCCGTCGTCAACAATTGTGCACAGCTCTGACGCCACACGCTCGCCGATTCTGCCACTAAATGCCGACGTGCCTTTGCGATTAAAGTCGCCTTCCAACCCATGGCCGATAGCCTCGTGAAGCAACACGGCAGGCCAGCCCGGGCCGAGCACCACAGGCATCGGACCTGCAGGCGCTGCGACAGCCTCAAGCTGCACGAGCGCGCGGCGCACCGCCTCTTTCCCGTAAGCAAGCCCCAGGTCCTTGCGCAGAAAAACGTCCAGACCATAACGACCGCCACCGCCGGCGAAACCTTGCTCGCGGTGTCCGTTGTCATTGACGATAACACTGACGTTCAGGCGGACAAGCGGCCGCGCATCTGCCGTGAGTCGGCCATCACCAGACGCGATCAATACATCATCATGACTACCGGATAAACCGATCACGACTTGCTCGATGCGCGGGTCCAATGCGCGAACGCGGGCATCCAGCGATTTGAGCATGTCTGTCTTGTCACTGTCCTCGAGCGCCAGCAACGGGTTGTTGTCGCTATAGCGGCTCACGACGCCTGACTGCGTCATTAAGTCGGCGCTCGTGCTCTGACCCTGCCGAGCGATCGCTCGTGCTGCCGTTGCTGCTCGCTGCAACGCGGGTCGGGTCAGGTCATCCGAATAGGCGAAACCGGTTTTTTCACCACTGACTGCCCGAACGCCGACGCCTTGTTGGCGCGAGTAACTTGCATCACGCACGACGCCGTCTTCCAACGCCCAGCTTTCGCTCTCATGCTGCTGCACATACAGATCAGCTTCATCCACACGATGCTGCGCGAGCGTGCCGAGTGTGTCCTGCAACTGCGGCTGCGTCATCGCGCCGTTATCAAGAATGCGCCCTATCAATGCTGTCTGTGTGTCGTCGCTCACGCGTGTCCTTTTTTAAATATCTAGATGTGAGATCGAGGTGTCGGCAGACTCAGTTGCCCGCGTCTAGCAAACAACCGGAGAGCTGCGCTGTCGCGACGAAACGCTCTGAATCTGTGCGTTCTATACTGGGCTCATCCCAGCTGCCATCGATCTGGTAATAAAACTGCGTCATACCTTGCAGTGGTTTTTTGAAAATCTGACTGAACAGTAACAATACTGCGCCAACTTGCGGGCCCGCGACTACAGCGCCGACCGCCGGTAGCGTGTTGCCTACCTTAACCCCAACAATGGCAGTCTGGTTATAGTTGCGCAAATCCAAACTCGCCCGACCAATGATACCGACATCGGCAGACGCGCCTTCCAACGACAAATTGCAGGTGTAGGCATCGCCGTTCACGATCCTGAAATCGCCCTTCAGAGTGTCGAAGTTAAAACCCTTCTTGAAGACATCACGAAAGTCTAACGACAACCGGCGCGGCAGTTCGGCGATGCTAATCAAGCCCACCACGCGCCCTGCGCCTGGGTCGACCTCCTCGAGCGTACCATCGACCACGGTCACAGAAACCTCTCCGTCCAGTGACCCAAGAAAATCATCATCCGGACCGCCCGCCCAGGAAACAGCAATATCGCTGGTCAAATCATTCGCGTTAATGCCTGGCGCATAGCCAAGTTGCGTCATCATGCGCGTCACATCCGTGCTGCGGATTTGCGCGGTGAGCTGCGTGCGCGACCCTTCAGGTTCGTCGCTATCGACGAGCCAGTCCGCCGTGCCGGTAATCGCAAACGCATCATTCGCGGTTGCCAGGCGCTTGGCCACCAAGCCATCCGGGGTTTTCTCTACATCAGCCTCTAACGCGCCGAACTGACGCTCACCTAACGCAAACCTCCCAGCGCGGATGCGCAGCGGCGGCAGAGTCGTAGGATCGACCGGATCAGCGTCGACCGGATCTGCTTCCAGTAACGCCAAGCGACGCATGTCCAGAACGACGGGTTGGCCGCCGCTCAAATCACGTGGCACCGACACGGTGCCTGCGACCGCCTCTGACTGAACATCAATCAACCAATTCGCACCGGCGCGTTGCAGCGTGCCATCGACGCCACGCAGACGTTGCCCGAAGACGAACAGATCATCCACGGACACTTGTGTGGCGGTGAGATTATCCAGCACCCAGCCACCGCCACCCGGCAATTTGAGGTTCAGCCAATCACCGAGTCGTAGCATGTCGATCTGACCATCAACAAACAAACCCGGTGCCACCGGAAGCAAAGCCTCACCGTCACCCAGATGCAACGTGGCGCGCTCAACGAACAGCGGTGTTTGATCGTCACGATCAAGCAACGCCACAACATCGATCACCTCGCCCAGCGCAGCGCGCGCGTCAAACGACGCTCCAATACTCATGTCGAGAGATGCTGGCATAACATCCGTCTCGGGTTTACCGACCGGATACGGCAAATCCAAACCTAACCCTTGCAGCTGCGATGTAATGGAGACCGTTGTAGGTGCCCGCTGGGCTTCCGGGGCAGGCTCAGCATCCGGCGGCGTGCCACGCGGCAACCGCACAACACCGGTGAACGGCGTCTTGCCGGTCGCGCGAGACATGAGAGGCAACCTAAGCGTTTCCGTCATCGCTGCGGCCGACAACAAACCTTGCGCCTCGAGCTGCAGAGAATACGCTGGATCATCAGTGATCGGTGCAATCGACAACGACGCCGTCTCACCTAACAGCGTCGCTGTCATACCGTCGCTGTAGACGCCTGTGCGGTCGATGCGCACAACACCATCGATATTGCTCAGACCAAACGGCAGAAACGCCAGATCAAAGGCGCCATCGTCGGTCGTCAGCGTCGCATCGATTGCGAAATCTTTGACGTTCCTGAGCGGAATGGCAAGTGCGATTTCATAGCTCGCAGTGCCGGCGAGCTGCATGTTGTCAAACTGACTACCGAACAGCTTGCGAATCGGACTGTCGCCAGAGAACTCATACAGCAACGGCAGCGGCGTGGTATCCGCGGTATCGATGAACAACTCGGCACTGCGCAGGTCTTTGAAACGCACGTTCGCATTGCTGAATGGCACGCGTCCGGAAAGCCCGCCATTGCGGGTGGTCGCAAGCGATAGACCATCCAGCACAACTTCGGCGGAAACTTGAGTCAGGGTAGGCCACTGACGCGCGTACTGCAGTGTGACGTCACGTGCATTCGCGGTCACCCGAAACTCACCGTCGTCATTGTCGAACGGGAATTCGCTCAGCGCACCACGCAATATGGCAGTACCCGATGTGACTTCACCGGCGCCAATCGCATCACGCAACCACAGTGCAAGTTTGGGTGACAGTACTTTGTCCGGCAACAAAGCATCCATATCGTTAACGTCGCCCATCGACCATGTTGCACGGATATCGGTGTGTGGACCTCCCTGCCCACCCAGGGTCAGCTCCAATGTACTGCGCAGCGACAAACTCGCACTATCGATCTGCACAGCATCCGAGATCACTTCAAACACGTCGTCGACCCGCCGCCAAATGAGCGTACCCGTCAGCGCGTCCAACGCGACAGGTTTGCTGAACACCGCCGGCAACTCAACGGCAGCCTGCGCTGCATTCAGCGTCAGACTGCCCGCATCGCCGGCCATGCGCATCACGCCCGTCAGACCACTGACACCCGGCAGCGTTCCAATCGGTGCAACAGCGAGATCGATGAAGTCGAGGTTCAGTGCATAGTCTTCGAGGCGCGCTTGACTGAAGTCATCAATCTCGCCGGTGTACTGCGCAAAGCCATCGCCTGTCCGCAATGTGCCTGACAATTGCGATGCCAGTACTGCCGTGGCAGCTTCGTTTGGCAAAAATGACGCAAGATAGGGCAAATCGTAAACGGTGACGTTCGCTAAATCGAACTCTATGCGATGAGCAGCATCCAACGTCTTGAAATCGATGTTCACCGCCGCCGCTGGCCATTGACGATCGGACACGCCGACCACGAAATCTGATATCGCGCAGAGCCAACCGTCCGCCGTGCGCGACCATTCGGCGTGCCCGGCGACCTGCGATTGCGCCCCACCCTCGGGTGGCACGAGCGAATCCGCATCAAGATCAACCGTCGCGGCATTGAGCGCACCTTGCACCCATTGCACGGCCGCTGTGAGATCGGCAACACCAGCATCGGGCAAGCGCCAACTCGACGGCAACAAGGCTTTCGCCATTGCTGCAGAGAACTGTTCCAGCTCTGCCGTTGCGCGCCAGTCTCCGTCGACCAGCGCATCAACATCCCAGCCACTGAAACTGCCTTGCAGGAATACGTCAGCGCGGGCATCGGACGCGTGTTGTACGGCGGCATCCAGCCGCACGTTGTTCGCGGTCACTGCAAGCACACCGCGCTCGAGATTCGCCGACCACGGTTCACGCCCTTCAGCACTATTGAGATACGTGACTTCCAGATCTTCGATGCGTACGTCGACGTTATCGCCGAAAGGCAATGCCGCACGCGCCGCATCAACATCCATCGTGATTTGGCCTGATGTCACATCGGGCACAGGCAACGCCGTCGCACCTTGCAATACCCAACCGTCTTGCGAGCGCTCGACATGTAGCGCCGTACCCTCGATACCGACGCGGCGGATCTCCAGCTGTTGCGACAACACGAGCTGCGAGACAGAAACGCCGACCGTCATTGTTTCGATCTCAATCGGCAGCAGATTGAACTCGCCGACGGCCGGACCAATACGCACGTTGTAGAACACAATCTCCGGGCCGCGCAATCTCCAACGAGCATCGAGACGCTCGAAATTGACATCACCGTCAATCGCCTCGGAAATACGCGCAATGATGTCGTCGCGATACTCAGGTAACTGCGGCATCGCAAGGCGGAGTAACCCAACCGCAAGTGCTAACAACACAATCAATGCGCCGACAGCGTAGAGCAACCATTTAGTGAGTTTCGCGAACATCTTCGTGGCGTGCTACATCAACACAACGTCGTATTGATCGGGCGCGTAGAAATTCTCAGTCTGCAGTCGCACGTTCTTATCGATCGTCTCGCCGATTTCCGCCAATCCGTCAGACTCTTCATCCAGGAGCAACTCAATCACATCCTGATGGGCGAGAATCAAGATTTCATCGAAACTGAATTGACGATGTTGGCGGAGAATTTCTCGGAAGATCTCGTAGCACACGGTCTGCGGTGACTTGACTGAACCGCGACCATCACATGTCGGACACGCGTCGCATAAAATGTGCTCGAGACTTTCGCGGGTGCGTTTGCGCGTCATCTCGATCAAACCCAGGGCGGAAACCGGCATTACTTGATTTTTGGCATGGTCATTCGCCAACGCGCGTTGCAGTGCTTCGAGTACCTTGTCGCGATGTGACACTTCCACCATATCGATGAAATCGAGAATGATAATGCCACCGAGATTACGCAGTCGCAGCTGCCGCGCGATCGCAACCGCAGCTTCGAGGTTGGTTCGGTATAGCGTATCTTCCTGATTGCGACTGCCGACGAAACCGCCGGTATTCACATCGACCGTGGTCATCGCTTCCGTCTGATCGAAAATCAAATAACCGCCGGACTTCAAATCAACCTTGCGAGCTAATGCGCGTGTGACATCTTCTTCGACGCCGTGCAAATCGAAAATAGGACGACGACCAGTGTACAACTCCACCTTGTCAGCCAGCGGCGGCAAGAAGCTGGAACAAAATTGCTGCATCTCATCAAAACCGCGTTGCGAATCCACACGGATTCGCTCGACGTCGTGTTGCACGCGGTCGCGCAGCACACGCAACATCAACGGCAAGTCACTGTGCACACGTTTACCGGCATTCGTGCTGCCGGCGCGCGTGATGATGCCGTCCCACAAGCGTTCGAGAAACATCAGATCGGCACGCAACGCATCGTAACTCGCACCTTCGGCCGCCGTGCGAACGATATAACCGTCGCGGCTGCCTTCCGGGACGATGTTGTCGAGAATATCGCGCAATCGCTGGCGTTCGTCTTCGTCTTCAATACGCGCGGATACACCGCGGTTTTCGTTCTTCGGCAACATCACCAAATAGCGAGACGGTAACGTCACGAACGTCGTCAAGCGCGCGCCCTTGGTGCCCAATGGATCTTTAAGCACCTGTACTAAAATTTCACCGCCTTCGGTCACGAGCTCGCTGATCTGCGCCGTCGGTGGTGGCAAAATCACAGTGCCCTCATCTGCATTCTCTTCGGTAGGTTTGGAGATATCCGATGCGTGCAAGAACGCTGTGCGCTCCAGACCAATATCGATGAACGCTGCCTGCATGCCAGGCAAAACGCGTTTCACCCGCCCCTTATAAATGTTGCCGACCAATCCACGGCGTGATGCACGGTCGATAAAGATCTCTTGCAACACGCCGTTCTCGACTACCGCCGCGCGTTGCTCGCTCGGTGTGATGTTGATGAGAATTTCTTCACGCATTGCATTCATCGCTTCATTCCCTGCCCGGCGTATCAAATAACGTGAGCCCGGCTGCCGCGAGCATGTTAGCTGTTTCAAAAACAGGCAACCCCATAACAGCACTAAAGCTGCCGGCAAGGTGCGCCACAAATCTGCCGCCTTTGCCTTGGATACCGTACGCGCCCGCTTTATCAGCTGGCTCGCCGGTCTCCCAATACGCCTGCGCCATCGCACGACTGATCGGCATAAACGTCACTGTCGAGCTCACTAGCTGCACGCGACAGACACTGCCATCATCGACGGCGACAGCGCTATGCACGCTGTGCTCGCGATCACTGAGTGCGCACAACATTCGAATGGCATCGTCGGCGTCAGCCGGCTTGCCAAAAACCGTGTCGCCCAATGCGACAACGGTATCGCCGGCTACCAACGTGAGTTGATCGGCGCGCCGATCGAGTCTGCCTTGCGCGGCCTTGCCTGCTGCCAGGCGCCGCACATAGTCGCGCACCGGCTCGCCCGCCGCACGCGTCTCGTCAATATCACCCGTCACAAGCGTCACGTCCAATCCCAGCCCTTCGAGCAGTTCGCGACGACGTGGTGATGTTGACGCTAACGCTATACGGTTCGCCGTTTGGGAGACACGCTCAGTCACGGTGGTACGGATGTCCTTCGATAATAGTATGTGCACGATACAATTGTTCGACCAACACAAGGCGCGCCAGTTCATGTGGCAGCGTCATTGGTGATACAGACCAGGTTTGTGTCGCACGCTGGCGACAGGCATCGTCGACGCCGTCCGGCCCGCCGATGACAAAACTAAGGTTACACCCTTCTGATTGCCACGCAGCGATGCGCGTCGCAATCTGCCGGCTCGTAAAGTGCTTGCCGCGCTCATCAAGCAAAATCAGTGCATCATCAGCGCGCACCACACGTGCCAAACGTTGCCACTCATCGGCTTTTCTTTGCGCGGCGTCACCGTTGCGTTTCGAAGGCGCCAAGCGGGTGATTTCGCATCGCCACGCTTTAGGCAGTCGCTTTAGGTAATTATCACAGGACTGCGCCGCCCAATCTGAAGGACGCCCCGCCACACACAGCACGCGTACGTGCACGTTCAGGCGTCGCTATCATCTGCGAATGCGGGCCTTGCGATGTCCCAGAGTTTCTCAAGATTATAAAAATCTCTGACGCGCGGCAGCATCACGTGAACCAATGCATCCTGCAAATCAACCAACACCCATTCGCCATCGTTCTCACCTTCAATGCCTAGCGGTCTCTGACCACTCGCCTTCATTGTATCGACCAACCCGAGCGCGACCGAACGCACATGACGGTCGGAGGTACCGCTGGCGATAATCATGAAGTCCGTCATGCTGGTCATCTTGCGCACATCGATCACCTTGATGTTCTGTGCTTTGGCGTCTTCCAGCGCCGTGACGATGGGCTGGGTGATTTCCTTAAGTTCTGACACGTAATTGGTTTCCTGTGGGTGACCCGTTGGTCAACCTGTATTAGTCGGCTCGCCGTAGTTGCTCATGCACGCCCGTCTGCTCACTGTAGCATTTTGCCCGTTTGAGTCGGTCGCCGACACACTCTGGCAACAAGAATCTGGGGTCGTGGCCGGCTGCTATCAATGCGCGGATACTCGTCGATGAAATTTCGAGCTGTGTCACTTCGTGAACGTAGATCGCACCCGCCAGAGATTTGTGCAAATCGGCGACCAAAGTCGTACCGCGGTCGGTGAGCAAACCGCCAAGCGCACCACGCCGCGGCACTTGCCAGCCCGGCCGATGCGCAACAACGATGTGCGCCAGTCGCATGATTTCCTGCCACTGATACCACTTCGGCAAGCTCAGGAACGAATCCATCCCGACGATCAAACACAAAGGGCTGGTTGGGAAATCCTCGCGCAGCGAACGCAGCGTATCGACGCTGTAGGACAAACCAGGGCGACGCACTTCGCGATCATCGAGCACAAAGCCATCTTGCGCCTCGATCGCACAACGCACCATCTCAACACGCGTTGCAGCATCCGCGATTGGCGCGGCGCGATGCGGTGGATTGCCGCAAGGTAGAAAGCGGACCTCTCGTAACTCCAGAGATTGCAACAGTTCGAACGCGCTGCGCAGGTGCCCGAAATGAATCGGGTCAAACGTGCCGCCGAATACACCGATCGCTTCATGCGATTGTGTTTTGTTCATCGCGCCGCCGCCATCATCTCGCCGCTGGCTAACGCAACCGTCAGGTGCCGCAGCAATTGCCATGCAGGTTCGCCACTTTGGCCTTTCGATGCGCGATCAATGCGCTCACACAAAGAGACTAACTCGCGCAGCTTCGACAATGGCAATCGTTGCAAAGCGGCGCGGTAAACGTTCTGGCGGTTTGCCCAGACGCGCCATTGCGAGAGCACTTGTGACACGGACATGCCGCCCTCCATCGCCTCACTCATCGATGTGAGTTGACGGGTCTCGCGCGTCAACGCCCAGGCGGGCAACACAGGATACAGACCCTCGCGACGTAACCCACCCAACATGCGCAGCGCACGTTCGGCGCGACCTGCGAGGGCTTCGTCGGCAAGCTTGAACACGGTGAATCGTGTGTTGTCGGCAACCGCATGATCAATGTCGTCAACATCCAGCGGCTGACCGTCGCTGAGTAGTGCAAGCTTGTCGATCTCTTGTTGCGCCGCGAGCAAATTGCCTTCGACGCGCCGCGCCAGATGCAACACCGCATCGCGGCTCACCGTCAGACCTTGTTGCTTCATCCGCTCGTTAATCCAGCGCGGCAGGTGTTGTGATTCCAATGGCCATACGCGAATGATCACACCCGCCTTGTCGATCGCCTTGACCCAACGCGACGACATCGCGCTACCCTCAAGTTTCGGTGCACTCACGAGCAACAACGTGTCTTCGGGTGGGTGCTCGAGCATTCCCGCGATTGCTTTGCTACCCGCATCGCCAGGCTTGCCGGTAGGCAGGCGCAAATCGAGAATCTTGCGATCGCTGAACAGGGACATACTCACGCTCGCGGCCGTTAGCACGTTCCAGTCGAAACCGCGTTCGGCCACGTGCAGGTCGCGCGTGTCGTAACCTACCGCGCGGGCGGTCGCGCGGATCTGATCCATCACTTCATTGGCGATCAGCGGCTCATCACCTGTGACCAGGTAGACGGGCGCCAAGCCGCGCTTCAGCTGACCTTGAAGATCTTCGGGCTTGAGCTTCACACGCTTAGCCCTTGTCCTCCAGAAGGAAGCCAGCGCCGGGCAACAGATTGACCAATCCATCAATGACTGCGTAGCCGCGCGAACCGTCACGCGTCACTAAACCGGCTCGCAATACTTGCGTCATCGCCGTGCCATCGACGCTCGCGACGTCGCCAGCGGCAATCTGAGTGTTTAGCGCATCGATTTGCGCGCTGTTCATCTTATGTAGCGGCTGGTGCGACACCGGGCAGCAAACAATATCCAGTAATTTCTCGTCCATAACGCGATTGTGGCGGGATTAGGTGAGATAAACCAGTCAAAATAAGCTGAAGAGCCCTATTTCGTGACACACTCGTTTGTAGTCGTAAACGTTATATTATAACATTGACACTCAATTCTCAGAGCATCCCCATGCTGAAGCCTATCCAACACACTCGCGCCGACTTCGTCGGTATGCTGCTTTCATTCGTTTGCATGCTGCATTGCCTGCTGCTGCCAGTGATCGTTGTGCTTGGTATCGCTGGCGAACAATGGCTAGCCAACGACGAATGGACGCACATGATTATGCTTGGGTTAGTCATTCCCATCAGTGGCATCGCCTTGGTTGGCGGCTGGTTACGACATCGGCAGTTGGCGGTGCTCGGGCTTGGTCTTGCTGGCATGGCTTTACTGGCGTTTGCGGCGCTCTATTTACATGACCACGTTGGCGCGATGAGTGATGCCATTGTCACGACGATCGGTGGCGGTCTACTGGCCGTCGCCCATTGGCGCAACCGTCGTTGTGGATGCGCGAGCAAGGTAGGATTGGCGGCAGCCTGACGTCGCACGCTTAGCGCCAGTTGTCCGCCAGCGGCGCATACGCATGACCCGACAGTAACGCGCGCGCATAGGCACGATCATCCGGGTGTGGCGTAAAACCCTGATCGACCGTCATGCAGGACAGCAACAAGTCTGCAGCCTTGGCGCGCTCGTCGGCGGCGACAAGATGCGAAAAATAATTGCGCGAAAGCATCAGCATCGGCTGGCGTGATTCCCAGTCGTGCATGCGATCGATGAACCACTGCCAGGTGTCGTGATCGTCGTGCGCCTGCAGATAATCACGCACACACTTAAGCCCCCCTACTGCGTTGTCGCGACTGAAATAGGTGTAGGCCAAGCCAAGCACATTGTTGCGTTCCTTCAGTGTGATCGCATCCTCGTTGCGCTGCATGCGCACTGATTTTTCTTCCCGCTCTACGGGCAAGCCAAGCGCATCGCGATGATGAAATAGCAGCACGCCTGAGGCGACGAATAACAGCATCATTTGTAGCAAGACAAGCATACAAACAAAAAACAGCGGCAAGTCCGGTACAGGAGACCAACGCAAAGCTTCAGGCAGAATGGTTAACGCCCAGCACGCCAACAGCTTCAAATAGTCGGCGCCCATGATCGAGATGACTTTGAACAGGCCGGGCAAGCGGAACATGCTTAGCGGTTGCATGTTCACGCTGACCACCGCGATAACCGCCGGCACTAACGGCGAAACGACAATCGCATAGAACCATGTGGCGGCGCTGCCCAACTCCATGTTGATAATGAGCCCGATCGCAAACAACAGCGTGAGTGAGACCCACGGGGCGAAAGCGCGCAGCATACTGAAGTACTCGAAAACAGACGATTCCGCTCTCGGCACAGGTTGACCAAGCGCAAGCGCGCGTGTGACGAGCGTCGCGTATTTCATGATTGCCGACGTCGAGAATAGAATCATCATGATTGCGACGACGAGAAATGCCAGCGTGTCCAGCACCGTAATACCAAACGTGAGTGGCAACGAAATCAGACCACAAAACAAAATGATCGCAGGGTCGTAAGCAACCTCTGTGGTCTTTCGAAGGAATTCGTTCGTGGGCATTTCGTTGCTCACTGCGGCGCATCCTCGCTGCCAGGCACCGGATCATGGCCATGCCCACCCCACGGGTGGCAACGCGCCAGCCGTTTTAGTGCTAGCCAACCGCCTTTGCGCGCACCGTGCATCAATACCGCTTCGCGAGCATAGGCCGAGCATGTGGGTTGATAACGGCAGTTGGCGCCGAGCAACGGTGACATCGCAACCTGATAGATGCGAATCACGACGAGCAGAAAACGTTGCGCTAGGTTTGCTTGCACTCGCCGGACTCGGCCGATTGCCGGATGCGCTGCAACATCGCAAGCAAACCGTTGGAGCGACTCTGACTTAAATGTTGGTCCAGACCGAGCGACTGAACGAAACCCGCGTCATAGTCGCGAATCGCCGCCGGTGATTGATCGTTGTACAGTCGCAGCAGGATCGCGATAAGACCAGAGACAATAGCGGCATCACTAATGGCACGAAACCGCATCGTGTCGCCCGCCGCTTCGGTCTGGAACCATACTTGCGACTGACAGCCTGCCACTTTGTCTTCGGCGCGCCGTTCGCTCTGTGGGTACTCCGGCAGTGTTCTACCCAGATCAATCAGGTAGGAATAGCGATCCATCCAGTTGTCGAACATCTCAAACTCTTCCACGAGTTCCTGCTCGCGCTGCGCAATGGTCTCACTCATGACGCGCTGGCCCCCACACGCGTCCACGTAGAGCCGTCTGCACTATCGCGCACTTCGATACCGCGCGCTTTAAGTGCATCGCGGATGCTGTCCGCCGTGCCAAAGTCGCGGGCTTTTTTCGCCGCAACACGTTGCGCGACGAGTTGATCAATTTCGGCAGCATCATCGTCGCTATTGCGTTGTGCTGCGAACCAGGCGTCAGGTTCACGCTCCAGAAAACCAATCAGGCTCGCACACCGCCGCATCGTGTTGGCAAGCGTTGCACGCTCAACCGGATCTTTGGACGCGTTCAAACGCCGCGCCATTTGGAACAGCTCCGCCATCGCTTGCGGCGTGTTCAAATCGTTGTGCAACGTTGCGATGAACGCAGCGTGCGCCGTGTCGTCGATGCCGTCAGCAGCACTCAGGTCAACGCCTTGCAGCGCCGCATACAAACGGTCGAGCTTGCGGGTTGCTTCGGGCAAGGTGTCGCCCGTCCAATCCAGCGGCTGGCGGTAGTGCGCCGACAGCAATGCCAGACGAATCGCTTCGCCGTCAGCGGTCTCCAACAGCTCGCGCACCAAACGCACGTTGCCCAGTGATTTGGACATCTTCGTACTGTCCATATTCAAAAAGCCGTTGTGCATCCAGAAATTCACGAACATATCGCCACCGTGTGCACAGGTGCTTTGCGCACGTTCGTTTTCGTGGTGCGGGAATACAAGGTCTTGCCCGCCGCCATGAATATCAATGGTGCGACCCAGGTGCTTCTCTATCATCGCCGAACACTCGAGGTGCCAACCGGGACGACCGCGACCCCACGGTGAATCCCAACCCGGCAGCTCTTCGGACGACGGCTTCCACAACACAAAATCGGCAGGGTGTTGTTTGTAAGGTGCGACTTCGACGCGCGCGCCTGCGATCATTTCGCGGATATCACGACCAGACAAGGCACCGTAGTCCTCAAACGCTTCAACGTTGAACAGCACGTGCCCTTCTGCGGCGTACGCATGACCTGACTCGATCAACTGCTCGATCATTGTGATCATTTCGACAATGTGATCTGTCGCCCGCGGCGCGATGTCTGGCGGCAACACGCCAAGCGCGCCCATATCTTCGAGATACGCGGCTGTGTACTCGTCGGTAATGTCACCAATGCTGCGGCCGCTCTCGATCGATGCTTGATTGATCTTGTCATCAACGTCGGTGATGTTGCGCGCATAGACCAGCGTGTAGTCCTCGCGCAGGATCCGAGCGAGCACATCGAACACAACCGGCGGACGTGCGTTGCCGATGTGGGCAAAGTTGTAAACCGTAGGGCCACACACATACATCGTCACCCGGTCCGGGTTCAGAGGCTCAAACGGGCGCTTTTGCCCGCTGCTGGTGTCGTGCAGTGTCAGTGTCATGGCGGTCGGTCTTGCTGGGATCGTCTATTGGCTCGCCATTCTACCAAGGCTTACCGCGTCGAACCTAGGTTTCCCGGCAACGTGCGGCCAACGATCGGCGCGTCATGAGCCCACGTAAAATGCATCGCGCCAGCAATGAGCGCATTGGTATACTGCTGAGCTTTGCCCTCGCATCCGGAGCGACAGCGCCCATGGACACCCCAAAATTCGCCGCCCGCCAGAGTATTGAACAGGTAGAGGAAGGCTTTGATCTTGCCCCGAAATTCGACAAAGACGGTTTAATCCCGGTGGTCACGACCGACTTCACCAGCGGTGAACTGTTGATGCAGGGCTACATGAACGACGAGGCGCTCAAAAAGACGATTCAGAGCGGTGAGGCACACTATTACAGCCGCAGTCGCAAACTGCTCTGGCACAAAGGCGCCAGCAGCGGGCTAACGCAAAAAATCGATGACTTGTTGATTGACGATGATCAGGATTGCGTCTGGCTGCGTGTCACTGTCGCCGGGAATGGCGCGAGCTGCCATGTCGGCTATCGGTCGTGCTTCTACCGCAGCGTACCGGTCGGAGATGCGTTCGCGGCCAATGCAAAGGATGGCGAAGTGACGCTGGCGTATACGGAATCGGAGAAAGTCTTCGACCCCGTTGAGGTTTACGGTGACGTGCCAAATCCAACGCAGCTGTAGAAAGGCGCGATGAAACCCGTCTGTTTGGTCATCGGCGCGGGCGCAGGTATCGGCGGCAATGTTGCGCTCAGATTTGCCCGCGAGGGGTATCACGCTGTGTTGTGTCGCCGTAGCGATACACAAGGCCTTGCCGATTTGGTTGAGAAGATCGAGACGGCAGGCGGCACAGCCAGTGGATTCTTGTTGGATGCGGCGAAAGAAGACACGATCGAAACACGCATTGCTGCAGTCGAAAACGATATTGGACCTATTGATACCGTGCTCTACAATCTGGGCGCGCAGATTGGCAACCGTACGCTCGATGATACGAGCCACAAAGCGTTTGAGCTCGGTTGGCGCCTCGGCACCTATGGTCTGTTCCGTACCGCCAAGTGCACACTGCCCGCAATGGTCGAGCGTGGCCACGGCACATTGCTGGTGACGTCAGCGACAGCCGCAGTCAGGGGCAACGCGGGACAACACTCACATGCCGCCGCGATGGGTGGCCGACGCCTATTGTGCCAATCGCTGAACGCAGAGTTTGGCCCAAAAGGCATTCATGTTGCACACATCGTCGTTGACGGACCCGTCGACGCGCCCGACACGCTCGGCAAGATGCTCGGCGAAGAGCGGTTCCAAAAGCTTCGCGACACACGCGGTGCTGATGACGGGTTGCTGCTGCCGGACAAGATCGCAGATACGTATTACCACCTCGCACAACAACATCGGTCTGCATGGACGCATGAAATGGATTTGCGACCTTACTCTGACTTAGCGTGGTGGAATCACTAACGCTCAGCCGTTGGCCGCCCGCCGCAACCGCCCTGCCGCGGTCGCGTTGAAGAATAATCGCCGTAGCATCGGCAAGCGTTCGACGAACAGCTTGCCCTCCAAATGGTCCATCTCATGCTGCAGGCACACCGCTGTCATACCGTTGAGGTCTTCTTCAAATTCGTTGCCGTCGCGATCAAATGCGCGCACACGAGCGTCTGCTGAGCGCCGCACAACACTGACATAGTCCGGCACAGACAAACAGCTCTCTTCCACCATACACGGCGTCGATGTACTGACCAGTGTCGGATTGATGAATACACGAGGCTGGGAATGATCATCTGACAAGTC
>JBCBZK010000069.1:0-17326 GCA_039815365.1 Pseudomonadota bacterium
CGCCTATGCCGTTGACAGTGATGGCGACGGTCGGCGTGATCTGTTCGCAAGTTGGCATGACATTATCGGCAGCGTTGCCAACTACTTCGTCAGGCATGGCTGGAAATCCAAACAACCGGTCGTTAGCGATGCAAGCTTTACAGCCGACTTTCACGGCGATATTCCGAAGAAAAACTCACTGAAGCCAGACTCAACGGTTGCCGTGCTAGCGCACTCCGGCGTTACGTTTGATGACGTCGCCGCGCCAGATGCCGCAGCGCGACTCATCGCTTTTGCAGGCAAAGATGCGCCGGAATACTACGTCGGTTTCAAAAACTTCTATGTCATCACACGCTACAACCGCAGCGCGATGTGTGCGATGGCGGTCTGGCAACTGGGCAATGAAGTCGCCACAGCCCGCAAGATGGCCAACGAAAAGGTCGCGAGCAAATGATGCAACGGCTCATTTTACTTGCGATCGTACTTTTGGCGGGTTGCGTTACCGCCAAGCACAACGATGGTCCACCGCGCCAAAGCGACACCCGGCCTTTGGAAACCGTATCAACAGCGACGCCGCGCGCGGAACCTCGCAGCCGCTACGGCAATCCACCGTTTTACGATCAGTTCGGCGTCCGCTACTTCGTGCTCGATGACGCAACGGGTTATAACGAAAATGGTGTGGCTAGTTGGTACGGAAAGAAGTTCCATGGCAAGCGCACGTCTTCGGGCGAGACCTATGACATGTACGCGATCAGTGCAGCGCACAAGACACTACCCATCCCATCGTGGGTGCGCGTGACCAATCTGAACACTCAGAAAAGTCTGATCGTTCGCGTCAATGATCGTGGGCCTTTCGTCGATGATCGTTTGATTGACTTGTCTTACGCAGCAGCGAATGCGTTGGACATTATCGACAACGGCACCGGCCCGGTTCGGGTTGAGGCGTTGTATTTTGATAGCGCCGGCAACCTGGCACAGCCACCGCAACCTGTTGCGCCAGTGGCACCGGCGCAAACAGCAGCATCCGCCGTCGAATCCAGCGCGCCCGGTCTTACGTTGCAAACAGGCGCGTTTTCATCGTTTGCGAACGCAGAACGACAACTTACTGCGATCGTTGATGCGGGCATCGACAATGCCTTCATCCTGCACGACGAACCTCGCGGCATCTACCGTGTGCGTATTGACGAGATCGCAGACAGTGCGTTGTTTGATGCGTTGAAGCAGCGCTTAGGCCAACTTGGCATTAGCGAAACCCGCCTGGTCACCGAATGACACTTTTTATGAAAACACTGCTCCGATCCACCAGCGCATGGGTCAGCGTTGTTGCGCTGATCATCGCCAGCGCAACACACGCCGCACCGTTGCCCGTGCCGGCACCGCCCGCACTCAACGCATCAAGTTATATTGTTCTCGACGCTAACAGCGGACGGGTGGTTGCCGGCATGGATCCGGACAAACAGGTTGAACCGGCCAGTTTGACCAAACTCATGACTGCATATGTTGTTTTTCAAGCGCTACAGGCAGAGCAAATTTCACTGAACGACCCGGTACCCATCTCCGGCAATGCACGAGCTACCGGTGGCTCGCGCATGTTTGTTGAGCAAGGCAGCAGAGTCAGCGTGAGCAATCTGTTGCAAGGCATGATTGTTCAGTCGGGTAACGATGCAAGCGTCGCGTTGGCCGAATATGTGGCGGGCAGTGAAGACGTGTTCGCTGCGCTGATGAACGCGTATGCCAAAGAGCTCGGCATGCTCTCAAGCAACTTTGAAAACGCAACCGGCTTACCGGGCGATCAGCATTACAGCACAGCACGCGACATGGCGACGCTGGCGCGCGCGATTATCGTCGAATTTCCGAACTACTACGCGTGGTACAAACAAAAAGCGTTTACCTGGAACGACATCCCTCAGGAAAACCGCAACAGATTGTTGTGGCAGGATGCCAGTGTCGATGGCATGAAGACTGGCTACACCAAAGCTGCAGGTTACTGCTTGGTGTCGTCGGCGGTACGCAAGGACATGCGACTGATCAGCGCGGTGATGGGCACACCGAGCGCCAAGGCACGTATTGATTCAAGTCAGGCATTGTTGAATTACGGTTTCCGGTTTTACGAGACCCGCAAAATGTTTAGCGTCGGGGATACGGTTGCGCAGACCCGCGTCTGGAAAGGCGTCAGCGAGGAAGCGGCGCTAGGGGTGCAACAACCTGTGCACATCACTGTGCCGCGTGGTGGCTGGGATGAACTGCAGACGCAAGTGAATGTCCCCAACACACTGTATGCGCCGCTTGCGCTGAACGACGACGTCGGCATGGTCAGAATCGTGTTTGACGGTGAAGAGCTTGCTCGCGCGCCGTTGGCTGTATTGACGCCCGTCGAACGCGGCGGACTGTGGAAACGGATGACAGACGAAGTCCGTCTCTGGTTCGAATAATGGCAAGCGCACTGGAGCTTGCCTGGTACAACGGTAAGATCACGCCGCTCTCGCACGTCCATATTTCACCGTTGGATCGCGGTTATTTGTTTGGCGACGGCGTCTATGAAGTCATCCCGGTATATGCTGGCAAGGCGCTCGGTCAACAACAGCATGTCATGCGACTGCGACGCAGCCTGTCGGCGATCGAACTGAAGCTCGCATTGTCCGATAGCGATATACACACCGCACTCGATGCGTTAGTCGTCGCCAACGGTGGCGGAGACATGTCTTTGTATGTACAGGTCTCGCGCGCAGGGGATGATGGTCGCGATCATCGTTTTCCTGGTGCCGGCAACACGAACGTCTTTGCCATGAGTTGCGCGCTCACGCCGCCCTCCATCGACACTTACCGTGCTGGCCTAAAGGCGATTACGATGACCGATGAGCGCTGGCTTCGCTGCGACATAAAATCGACATCGTTGCTGGCCAACGTCCTCGCCCGTCAGCAGGCTGATCGCAACGATGCGGCCGAGGCAGTATTGTTGCGCGATGGACACTTAATCGAAGGTGCCACGAGTGCTATCGCCTGCGTCGTCGATGACGCTTTGCTGATTCCACCGCAAAGCCCGATGCTATTGCCCAGCATCACGCGCGAACTTGCGATCGAGTGTGCCCTGAATGCCAGCATCGACGTTCACGAGAGCGCCGTGCCCGAGCACACGCTGCGCAACTGCGACGAGCTCATATTGATGTCCAGCACGCGGGAAGTGGCACCACTCGTGATGCTCGACGATCAACCGGTCGGCAACGGCGAGCCAGGACCTGTCTGGGAACGCTTGTTTACTGCCTACCAACATCTCAAGACGAACGGCCATTGCGCATGAGCGAAACACCCGAAACCCTCATCGAGTTTCCGACGCCGTTTGCGGTCAAAATTATGGGTCGCAATGAACCCACGTTTGCCGACCATGCTCGCGGGCTTGTCACACAACATACGCCTGGAGAAGCGCCACTGCGCGAAGAGTCGCGCGTATCGAAGAACGAACGCTTCCTGTCGGTGACTGTTGAGATCACCGCCACCAGCCGGGACCAGCTTGATGCGATTTATCAGACGTTGACGGATGACGAACGCGTACTAATGGCACTATGACGCAAACCGACGAAACACCACGTGACTGCGATGTAATGGCTATGGGTATGCAACCCTACGAGCCGATGTGGCAGCGCATGCAGCGTTTCACTGATGCACGCGACAACGACACAGACGACGTCCTGTGGTTTTGTGAGCACCCGCCCGTCTTCACGCTCGGCATGGCCGCCAAGCGCGAACATGTGCTGGCGCCCGGTGCGATTCCGTTAGTGCAAATCGATCGCGGCGGCCAAGTGACGTATCACGGCCCGGGACAATTAATGGTCTACCCGCTGATCAACGTGCGCCGACACAAGCTTGGCGTTCGCGATCTGGTGTGCGCACTGGAGCGCAGCGTGATTGATTTGCTTGCAGCATCTGGCATCGCTGCCATTGGCAGACGCGATGCGCCTGGTGTTTATGTCGACGGCGCCAAGGTCGCCAGCATCGGTTTGCGAATTCGGCGCGGCTGCAGCTATCACGGCATGGCCGTCAACGTCGCGATGGATCTGTCGCCGTTCGAGCGGATCAATCCCTGTGGCATGGAAGGTCTCAAAGTGACCGATTTGGCATCACTCGGGCTGAGCGCCAACGTCGATGACATCGCGACACAGCTAACACCCTATCTGGGCGAGCAACTCAAGCTTCGGATGCGTCTGGCGCGCTAACTTCCTTCTTCACCCGTTCGCGCACATGTGCCAACCGCTCGGGCGTACCGATATCGAACCAATCCGCGTCCAATTCAAAAGCGCTTAGCTGACCTGAATCGGCGGCGGCGCGCAGTAGCGGCACGACTGAGAATCTCTCCACCGATGTTGCTGCAAAGAATGCTGGTCGATAACACGACACGCCGGAGAACGTTAGAAGCGTGGCACCAGCGTTGGATGCCATGCCGTTGGCCAATGCGAAATCACCACGATCAACATACGCGGGCTTTGGCACTAAACCGATGGCCGCGTCATGACAACCTAACCAGTGCTCGGGCGGATTCGCAAAATCGAATGACGTATGCACGTCGGCGTTCACAACCCAAAACGGCGCGTCTGCCATCACCTGTATCGCTTTGCGAATCGCGCCCCCCGTATCAAGCGTCGGGTAGCCTTCGGGGCTGTAGACGACAGTCAGGCCAAACTGACTGCCATCGCCTACGTGCGCGACGATCTTCGACGCAAGCCAACCAAGATTAATCACGACCCGTTCTACACCGGCGGCTGCCAACGCACGCAAATGTCGATCCAATAACACGTCTCGCCCATCATCAAGCAACGGCTTTGGCGTCTCGTCGGTCACCGGTCGCAACCGCTCGCCGCGCCCTGCCGCCAGAATCAATGCCTCCGTCAACGCACTAACCCGGGCAGGCAACGTTCACGAATCAGATCGGCAAGCCATCGTAACTCAGGGTAGTCGCCATCGATTGCGGTGATATAAGACAGGGTGCGCGGAATATCCTTCAGATAGCCAGTCTTCCCATCACGCAACGCCAGCCGCGCGAAAATGCCAGCGGCCTTTAACTGGCGTTGAACGCCGGTCAGAAAAAACCAGCGTAGCCGCTGGGCATCGGCCGCCGTAGCGACGTGCGGACAATCGTCGAACCAGCGCCGCGCCCAGTCTCGAACGCTATCGATCGGCCATGAGATATAGCAATCGCGCAGCAAAGACACGATGTCATAGCACACCGGGCCGCGCATCGCGTCCTGAAAATCGATCATGGCAAGCGCGCCGTCATCGCGCACCATCAGGTTGCGGGAGTGGTAATCGCGATGCACGCACACCTGCGGCTGACTGGTAGCGTTGGCTGCCAGCAGCTGACACACCGATTGCCATTGCTGCTGGTCATCGTCGGACCATGTCATCTGCAAGTGCTGCTGACACAACCAGTCGCGAAACAACATCATCTCATGACGCAAGAATGCATCATCATAGGCTGGCAGATTGAGCGTCTCGCTATCGATCACCGCCTGCAGCTGATGCAACATCGTACCGGCTGCCGCGTAGCGCGCATCAGCCAACCCGGGTATGTCATCAAGCTCGCTCAACAAGCTCACGTTGCCAAGGTCCTCCAACAACGCGAATCCGGCGCCCAAGTCGCAGGCGAAGACCTGCGGCACGGCCACCCCGGCGTCATGCCATGCGCGCGCAATTCGCACAAACGTGTGTGTATCTTCCTGTGCCGGCGGTGCATCCATCGCAATCAGCGACGTCGACGCGCGGAACGTTTGGCCGTCCCACTGACAAGCTGCACCCAACTTAACGCGGAAATAGCGACGAAAACTCGCATCCTCAGAAGCAGGCAAAAACGTCTCTACTTGCAGACCGTTGGAAAGCAGCCATTGCTTCAAGGCACCTTCGCGCGCATCCGGTGTCATAACCTCACTCATTCTCGTAAGTTTACCCATGACGAGACGACTTCGCAGACTTCAATTACACTGCGGACTGGCCGCATCGAATCAGGGAAATCAACATTCACCGCACGCGACAAAAAACCGGCGTTCTGATGGCAGCGCTGGCGCTGTTTCAGTCTGCAACTGCCGAAGACGCGCCACAAGCGAAAGACAGTGTCTGCCGCAACACGCAGTTCCCGGGTGTTGTCGCGACGCAATCAACCGGGAATGCAGATCTCATCGAAGGCAATGTTGTACTCGAGAGTGGCCGCGGAATTGCGCAGGCCAACGGCGATGTGACATTGCTTGATGGCGTCAGCGCATCGCGCGGCAGTTTTCGTATCGAAGCAAATGAGGGGCGCTTCGAACGCGAGACTAATAGTCTGTCACTTGATGGCGACATTCTCTACAACGGCGGCGGCGCACATGTGGAAAGCCAACGCGCATTGATGAGCTATCTGTATGGCCGCGTAGAATTCAACGATGCTGAATTCCAACTCGGTGACGGCGCTTCCCGCGGCGCGGCAAGCCTGCTACGGATTAACCAGAACGGCACGATTCGATTGGAGTCTGTTGACTACACGTCCTGCCCACCGGAAAACAACGACTGGCTGGTAAGCGCCGACAAAATCCGTCTTGATACCGATGCCGGATTCGGCGAAGCACGCAACCTGAAAATCAGCTTCAAGGGCGTGCCGTTCATGTACACGCCCTATCTGTCATTTCCCATTTCGGCGCAACGCAAGACCGGTTTTCTACTCCCCGACTTCGGTCAGTCCGCGCGCAACGGTATCGACATCAGCATCCCGTGGTATTGGAATATCGCGCCTTCTTACGACGCGACGATTACGCCACGCGTGTTGTCGCGGCGCGGCATTCAGTTAGATACGCGCGTTCGATATCTGACGGGGAACAGCCGCGGTGAAGCGCAGATCGCGCATTTACCGTCTGATGATCTCGTCGGTCTTAACCGGACGCTATTGCGTTGGTCGAACACCACCGACTTTGCAGGACGCTGGCGCGCGTTTGCCGACGTTACAGATGTCTCGGACAGTCAGTATCTTGAAGACTTGGGCGGAAGCCTATCGAGCGCCAGCGCTACGCATCTGAATCGAACGCTCGGCGTTGGCTACTTCGGACGTCACTGGCGCGTCGATGCGCGCGTGACCAATTATCAAACCATCGACGAGGTGATCAGCACGACTGAGGTGCCCTACCGTATTCTGCCGCGCATTGGCCTGAACGGCCGCTGGGCAGATCTGGCCGGAGGACTGTCTTTCGAGCTTGACGCGGAAGCAGGTCGCTATGAGCGCGCTGTCGGCGTCACTGGCAGCCGCATGCATGTAGCGCCACGATTGTCGTTGCCACTTGAACGCAATGGTCTATACATAAAACCGGCGCTGTCCTGGGCGTTCACGCATTACCGGCTCGATGAGGACATCAGTGTTAGCGATCGCGAGCAAACTCGATCGCTGCCGATTGCGAGCCTGGATGCGGGCATGAAGCTCGAACGCGAGACCGGTGGCGGCAAGTACCGACAGACGCTCGAGCCGCGCTTGTATTACGTGCACGTTCCCTTTCGTGATCAGAGCGCGTTGCCGGTGTTCGACACCATCCAACCGATTACGAGCATCGAGCAGCTCTACCGCGACAATCGCTTTATCGGCATTGACCGTATCGGTGATACGGACCAGGTAACGCTCGGACTCACGTCGCGACTGCTCAATCAGCAAACCGGCAAAACCGTCGTCAAAGCCACTATCGGACAGAGTCGCTATCTTTCGACGCAGGCAGTCAGTTTGCCCGGTGTCGAACCACTCAGCGGAAACTCGTCTGATTACATCGCCGAATTGGCAGTCAACGTGTGGGGGAACTGGAATGTCGACTTCGCCCAGCAGTGGAGCACCGAAAACAGCGAAACCAGCCGTTCGGAGGTGCGCCTTCAATACTTGCCGGGCGGCAATCGAGTCGTCAATCTGGCCTATCGGTTCCGCCGCGACGCTGTTGACCAGGGCGATATATCGTGGAGTTGGCCAATCGCCTCGCGCTGGAACGTCGTTGGTCGGTATAATTACTCGTTCCGCGAAGACAAGACGCTCGAGCGTTTTTTCGGCGTGGAGTACGAGAGTTGCTGTTGGGGCATCCGATTGGTATCGCGGCGCTTCATCAGCCGCCGCGACGGTACCTCCGACAGCACCATATCGCTACAGCTGGAACTCAAAGGTCTGACCAGTGTCGGAGATTCAGCGGACGAGCTGCTTGAGCGCGGTATTCTTGGTTACCGCACAAACATTGATTAGTGAAAAATATGAGCCAGATAACCCATACATGCCATCGATTCACACTGTTTGCTGTCGTTTCGACGTTGGCGGGACTGTTTCAGGTCGGCGTGTTGAACGCGCAGGAACAGGACCAGCCCAGCGGAGCGCTGCTCGATAAGGTCGTTGCTGTCGTGAATGACGGCGTCGTACTGAAGAGCGAGCTTGATGTTCAGATCAAGAACATTACCGATCGCTTGCGTGAAACCGGACAAGCGATGCCGCCGCAAGACCAGTTGAATGAGCAAATTCTCGAGCGTTTGATTGTGGACCGGCTGCAGCTGCAGCGCGCTGAGCGCATGGGCATCCGTATCTCAGATGAAGTGCTGAACAACGCACTACAGGACGTCGCGGATCGCAACGGCATCCCGTTTGAGCAATTGCCCGCCACAATGGCCGCTCAGGGTCTTTCGTATGCCGTGTACCGCCAAGACATGCGCGAGCAAATGACGATGGATCAGCTGCGCCAGATTGCCGTTTTTCGCCGCATCAGCATTACCGAGCGCGAACTGGAGCAGTGTCTTGCGCGCAACGCACAAAGCTTTGGCGCGAACGCCGAGTTCAACTTATCCTACATCTTGATCGGTGTCTCGGCATCCGCCAGTGCCGATGAATTTCGCGCCGCTGAAGCAAAAGCCACCGACTTGTATGGTCGCCTGAATGAAGGCGCAGATTTCGCAGCGCTGGCGATTACGAATTCAACCAGCGACAACGCACTCGAAGGCGGCGCGCTCGGTTGGCTCGCCGGTAGTCAATTGCCAACACTGTTTGTCGACGCTGTTCGCGAGATGAAAGACGGTGATGTCTCTGAGCCTGTGCGCAGCGGTAGCGGTTTTTACTTGATTCGCCTCAACGAAACCCGCGGTGTCACGGGTCGCAGCGAAATCGAACAAAAACAGGTTCGCCACATCCTGATTCGACCCAATGAGATTCTCGATGATGCAGCCGCGAAACAGAAGCTCGAAGAGCTGCGCACGCGGATCATTAGCGGCGATCAGAAGTTCGCGGATCTGGCGAAGTTGAACTCTGATGACCCAGGCTCGGGCAACCTCGGCGGTGACTTAGGCTGGACCGAGCCCGGCACGTTCGTCCCGGAATTCGACGAAGTTGCGGACAAGCTTGAGCTCAATCAGGTTTCAGACGTCTTCCGCAGCCGTTTTGGGTGGCATATTCTGGAAGTCACCGGTCGCCGGATTTACGACAACACCGTTGAAGTGCGTCGCAACCAATGTGGTATGAGCTTACGCAATGCCCGCCTCGGTGAAGAAACCGAGTTGTGGTTACGTCGCTTGCGCGATGAGGCGTTTGTTGAGACGAAGATCTAGGCCCCAATGACGCTTGCCATCACTGTTGGTGAGCCGGCCGGCATCGGTCCGGAGCTGTGCGCCATGGTTGCCGCAGGTCAACTGCCCAGCGCCGTCGTCGCCATTGGCGATGCCGAGCTCATCCGCGAACGCGCCGCGCTGACGGGCATCGCTATCACCGTTACAGCGGCCGAGACAGTCGGCGCACACCATACGCCCGGGATACTACCTGTCCTTGACCTGCCGATGTCCAATCGCAATTGCCTCGGCAGGCCTGACACGGCTAACGCACCCGCATTGATTGCCGGGCTGAATGCCGCGATTGACGGCTGCGCGTCGGGACACTTTAGCGCCATGGTCACCGCGCCTTTGCAAAAAAGCGTCCTCATTGACGGCGGATACGCGTTTAGCGGGCACACAGAATATGTCGCGGAGCGCACGCAGGCGACATTGCCTGTGATGTTGCTCGCAAACTCGGACTTGCGCGTCGCGCTAGCCACAACCCATTTGCCGCTGCGCGCGGTTGCGGACCACATCACAACCCAACGCGTCAACGACGTACTTGATGTCATGTGGTGCGGCCTGCGTGATTTGTATGGCATTGAATCGCCAACGATCGCAGTGTGTGGCCTTAATCCACATGCCGGCGAGTCAGGTCATCTCGGGCATGAAGACGATGCCCACATCCGCCCTGCGATCGAGGCACAGCAAGCATTGGGGCGCGCCGTTTCCGGACCGTTCCCGGCCGATAGTATTTTTTCGCACCAAGGCAAAAATGCGGACGCTATTCTCGCGATGTATCACGACCAAGGATTGCCCGTGATCAAAGATCGTGGCTTCGGCAGTCTGGTCAACCTGACGTTAGGCCTGCCAATAATCCGCACATCTGTCGATCATGGCAGCGCGCTGGACATTGCGGGCACCGGCTCGGCGGACCCGTCCAGTCTGCAAGCCGCCATTGCACTGGCGAGTGAGCTTGTCGATCGTCGCAGTGCGGCATGACCTGATGTCGGGACATCGACCACGCAAACGTTTTGGGCAGCACTTCCTCACTGACCCACATGCAATCATGCGTATTCTCGATGCGGTCAACCCGACAGCGAAAGACCACATTGTTGAAATCGGTCCAGGGCAAGGTGCCCTTACCGATGCGCTGGCACGTCATGCACAAACACTCACCCTGGTTGAGCTCGACCGTGATTTGGTGAAGCGCCTGCAACGCCGCTACGAGGCACATGAACACGTGCAGATCGTCAGTGCAGATGCGCTGACCGTGGATTTTGCTGCGCTGGGTGAGTCACTGCGCATTGTAGGCAACCTGCCTTACAACATCTCAACGCCGTTGTTGTTTCATTTACGTGCTAGCGCACGGCGCACGGTCGACATGCATTTCATGCTGCAAAAGGAAGTGGTCGACCGGATTGCCGCAACCCCGGGCAGCAAACACTACGGACGGCTGAGCGTCATGTTGCAGTGCTGTTTTGATACGTTGTCGTTGTTCGATGTTGGACCGGAGGCTTTCGATCCGCCACCGAAAGTCAATTCGTCGGTGATCCGCCTGACACCAAAGGACGCTGTCGACCCGATGACGCAAACCGCGGCGTTTGCCGATTTGGTGTTGCAGGCATTTTCGCAAAGACGTAAGACGATCCGAAACTCGTTGCGCCAACAACTGAGCATTGCGCAAATCATCGCTGCCGATGTTGACCCAGGTGCACGGCCGGAAACACTGAGCGTACAAGACTTCGCGCGGCTCAGTGCCTGCGGTACTGCGGATAGCGAATAAGCACGTTTCGTGTTGCGTCGCTGGCAACGCTTTGTTTGAATAACCGCATGAGCACTAGTATCAAAGTCGCGGTCACTACGAACTTTCTGGAGTCACAGAGCGAACCGGACGCTTGCAGATTCGTCTTCGGCTATACCATCCGGATTAGCAACAACGGCGATCAAAGCGCCCAATTGAAACGGCGGCATTGGGTCATCACAGACAGCAACGGCAAAGTGCAAGAAGTCCGCGGCGACGGCGTCGTTGGTGCACAGCCAGACCTTGCGCCTGGCGAGGCCTTTGAATACAGCTCCGGCGCGATTATCGAAACACCGGTTGGCACGATGCAGGGTGAATACGAAATGCTTGGCGCTGACGGACAAGCGTTTGCTGCTCCGATCGCACCTTTTACACTCGCCGTGCCCGGCATTTTGCAGTAACCGGACGCCATCGTGGCGCTGTATGCCGTCGGCGACCTGCAAGGTTGTTATGAGCCGTTGATGCGTTTGCTCGACAAGGTCAATTTTGACCCTGCAGACGATACGCTCTGGCTCACCGGAGATTTGGTGAATCGTGGCCCGCACTCACTCGCCTGTCTGCGGTTTGTCCGCTCGCTGGGCGATAACGCCGTCACCGTGCTGGGTAACCATGACCTCAGCCTGCTTGCATTGTCCGAGCGCGACGGTAAACCACACCCGATGCGCTATATTCTCGAGGCGAACGATGCGGATGAGCTCCTCGGCTGGCTGCGCAAGCGCCCGCTGATGCACTACGACCGTCGACGCGACATTGCGTTGGTGCACGCAGGCATTCTGCCCTCATGGTCGATCACCAAGGCGCTCAAACGTGCACAGGAAGTTCAGGATGCGCTGGCTGGCAAACAATTTGGCAACCTGATGAGACATCTCTACGGTAATAAACCTACAGTGTGGCATTCCACGCTAAGCGGCGTTCAACGCCTGCGCTTTATCATTAACGTTTTTACCCGCATGCGCATGCTCACACGACGCGGCGGTCTGAACCTGGCGGTAAAAGGTCGCCCGGAAAGCGCGCCAGCCGGCAGCTCGCCGTGGTTCGACATGCCGCATGAGCGAGGCAAAACGCGCGTTGTATTCGGCCACTGGTCAGCGATCGGTTACTTTCAGACACGCGCCGTCATCGGGCTCGACAGCGGCTGTGTGTGGGGTCGTCGCATGACGATAGTGCGACTGAGCAAAAATAAGGCAGCAGCCACATCCGTCGGCTGCGGCACCATTGCGGCAAACCCATGAACGTAACCAATCAATCCATCACTATTCTTGGCGCCGGTCTGGCAGGCAGTCTATTGGCCGTATTGCTGGCACGCCGCGGTATGCAAGTGCATCTGATCGACCGTCAGGCGGACCCGCGTCAACGCGAACAACCGTCGGGGCGCTCAATCAACCTCGCGATGGCATCGCGCGGTATTCATGCCCTGCGGTGCGCAGCGCTTGCGGGACAACTGGATACACTCAAGTGTCCGATGCCCGGGCGAATGATGCACGACCGTGACGGTAGTCTGACGTTTCAGAAATACGGTAGTCGGGACGACGATATCAACTACTCTGTCAGCCGCGCAGCACTGAACCATCGCTTGCTCGACGCCGCCGAGCGTCATGGCGCACGCGTCACCTTTGAGCAACGCTGCGACGGGTACGACCCACACACCAATACCTTACACATGTGTGACGCGCGCGATGCGAACGCGACCTACGCGCTACGCGTGACACGCTTGATCGCTGCAGACGGCGCAGGATCGCCGGTGCGTCGCGGCATGGCTGATCTGGATGACTTCCAGATGACTGAGCAGCTACTCGAACACACCTATCAGGAAGTCGCGATACCGCCAACCAGCTGCGGCGACTACGCACTGGACCCCGAGGCACTGCACATTTGGCCGCGCGGTGGCTATATGCTGATCGCGCTGCCGAATCCGGGCAAGGACTTCACCGCTACGCTGTTCATGGCAGAACGCACTGACGCGGGCGCGCCATCATTTGAGCTCTGGCAATCACGCAGCGATGCCCTGCAATTTTTCGAGTCCGAATTTCCCGATGTGCCTGAATTAGTCAACGACCTCGATGCGCAGCTGGCAGATAACCCACGCGGGGTCATGGGCACGGTTCGTTGTAATCGCTGGCACCACCGTGATCAGTGTTTGCTCATCGGCGATGCCGCACACGCCATCGTGCCGTTCCATGGTCAAGGCATGAACGCCGGTTTCGAAGACTGCGCCGCACTCGACGCAATGATTGATCGCTATCCAGATTGGAGTAGCTTGTTTGCAGCGTTCAGCGAGACGCGCGTGCCGGACGCCAACGCCATCGCAACAATGGCACTCGAAAACTACGTCGAGATGCGTGACACAGTCCGAGATCCATCATTCCATTTGAAAAAAGCACTCGCATTCGCTGTCGAGACAGCAGCGCCGGACATCTTCGTGCCACGCTACAGCATGGTGATGTTCCACGATGGTATTCGCTACAGCGAGGCACAGCGCCGCGGCAAGATTCAGTCTGAACTGCTTTCTCAATGGACGAGCGGATGTCATTCGCTGCGCGATATCAACGTCGGTCACTGTGTCGCCGAAGCTCGTGACGCGCTAGGTGCGTTGCCGGAACAACATTTTTTCGCCACGCTGTAACCTTTTGCGCACATCACCGCTATAAGCAGGTAACAATCACTGTGATCGCGTGTTTCGCCGCGGTCCCGACCATGGAGCCTGCTGATGAAATCGCTCATTCTGACACTGACCCTACTGCTGACGGCCAATGCTTATGCAGAGCCGCAACTACCCACCGATGCAGACTGGTATCTGCACGTCGCTTTCGACACGATGCGCGATTCGCGCGCAGCAAAACCGTTCTATGAGTGGTTGCAGGACGAAGCCATCGACGATATCGAAGAGGAGCTCAGGCTCGAATTCGATAAAGAAGTCGACCGGATCACAGCGTATGGCACAACAGACGGTGACGTCGTCGCTGTGATTAGCGGACAACTGAACAAGAAGACCCAGGACAAGATCTTGCGGATCGTCTCGGAAGATTCAGATGTACAACGCTTGCGGTCGGGCGGCGTCGAGTACTACCACATCGCCGGTCTTGCGATCGATGAGAAAGACCTGAAGGTCGATAGCGACGATGTCTATTTCAGCTTTGCCAACAAAGGCACGATTGTCTTTGGAACGAGTGAGAAAGAGTTCAAGGCTGCGTTACGAAAGCCAGTGCGCAAACTCGTCAACGTGCCGGGGGCGATGCTCGTCCTAACGGCGGACAAAGAGTTGATTCAAGGTGGTGTTAACACTTCGGAGTTTGACGACGATCATGACTTCAGCTTTAACTCGAAGCTGCTGAGCAAAACCCGTCAAATTGCGTTTGTCATTTCCGATAGCGGCGGTGATATTGACCTCAAGTTGAGCATCACTGCCGATGATCCGGAGGCGACAAACTCACTGGCGAATGTCGTTCGCGGCCTGATCGGATTACAGGCACTCGCAGGAGACAGCTCGACAGAATTGAACAACGTGCTGAGCAAGCTCCAGATCGATAACGATAGCCGTGGTTTGACGCTGCGGTTAGTCACGACAGCTGATTCGATTCTGAACATCGTCGACTAGCGAGTCGCAGACGATGCCGGACAACGAACCTGCATTAATCGCAGCGGCAAAAGACGGCAGCCACGCCGCCTTTTGCCAGCTTGCGATGCATTACCGCGACCGTTTGCTGCGATTTTTGGTGGCACGTGGTGTGAATCGGGCTGATGCTGAAGACGCCGCACAAGATGCTCTGGTCAACGCGTGGCGCTATCTCGCAAGCTACGATGCACGTTGGCAGTTCAGCACCTGGCTGTATCGAATTGCACTGCGAAAGCTGCCGCGCGCGCGCAATGCAACCCACGTCGAACTCACCGGCGATGAAATGCCGGTAGATGATGCAAGTCAGGCAATCGAGACAGACAATCTCTGGAAACTTGCAGACCAACATCTAAACGACGACGCAGCAAATGCGCTGTGGCTGCGTTATGCTGAGACACTGAGTATCAAAGAAGTAGCACACGCGATGCAGCGCAGTCAGGCTTGGGTGAAAGTCTCCTTGATGCGCAGCCGCCGCACACTCAGCCAGGTGGTTGAGAGGACTATGATATGAACGATATCGAACAACGACTGGTACACGACGCACAACGCATTGACGTGCGGCACGCCGATACGGATGGCAGTGTTCTTGCCGCGCGCATCAAGGCGACGGATAACAACACTGAATTGCCTGCATCACGACTGCCCGCGCGACGAACGACAGCCACATGGTGGTTATCGGGCGCTATGGTAAGCGCCTTGATCGTACTCGCCGTGATTTTGATACCGCAACCTGCGGATACAACCCGTGATAGCAGCGGTGACTACACAACACCGGTTGCCGAAACGCAGCCAACGATAGAACAGCCTGCCGCTACAGTCGATCCAATGTTGTTAAGCCAGGTCTCAAGAGCAGTTGCGCTTGAGGAGGAGTGGATTGCGATTCAGCAGGACGTTGCTCGCGCCAAGGATCAGCTAGAAGCGGCGATTCCCGTGGGTTTCTGACGCCGTTCGTACACGAAGAACGTACACGCAGGCTGCCCTTTTTCGCCGGCACAATGATGCTCACAGACGGTCAGCCACTCAGAGGCGTCGATCGCATCGAAAAATGCGTCACCGCCATCGACATGCACGTGTACACGCGTGAGGTACAGCGTATCGACCATTGGCAGCATTGCTGTGTAAATAGCCGCGCCACCAATAATCATAATTTCTTCACAGGGCTCACACGCAGCGATTGCCGCATCGATTGACGCCACGGTGTCGGCACCGTCCGCCGTAAAATCAGGGTCGCGAGAGATCACAATATTGTGCCGCCCCGGTAAGGCGCGACCGATCGACTGCCAGGTCTTGCGTCCCATGATGATTGGCTTGCCCATCGTGCGCTGTTTGAAGTAACGCAAATCGGCCGATAGTCGCCACGGCAACGCGTTCCCTTTGCCGATCACACCGTTGTCGGAAACCGCGACAATCAAACCCACGCGTTGGTCCGCGGCGTCACTCATACCGACACAGCGCCACGAATCAACGGATGTGGGTCGTACCCGTCGAACGCGAAGTCATCCATCTGATAATCAAAAATACTATCAACGTCACGCGTAAACCGCAGCGTTGGTAGGGATCGCGAATCGCGCGTGAGTTGTAGATCGGCCTGTTCCAGGTGATTGAGATACAAATGGCAATCACCACCCGTCCAGATAAAGTCACCCGGCGCCAAACCGACTTCGCGGGCAATCATGTGCGTCAACAGCGCATAGGATGCAATGTTGAATGGCACCCCGAGGAAAATGTCGGCGCTACGTTGGTACAACTGACAAGACAATTTTCCGTCGGCAACGTAGAACTGAAACAAGCAATGACACGGCATCAATGCCATGCGATCAAGTTCTGAAACGTTCCATGCGGATACCAGAATGCGACGTGAGTCCGGCTGTTCGCGCAATTGCGTCAGCACCGTGTGCATTTGGTCAATGTGCCCGCCATCCGGCGTCGGCCACGATCGCCATTGCACTCCATACACCGGTCCCAAATCGCCGTTCTCGTCGGCCCATTCGTTCCAGATTGAAACGCCGTTATCCTGCAGCCAGCGAACGTTGCTGTCGCCACGGAGGAACCAGAGTAATTCACCGATGATCGACTTCAAGTGCAATTTTTTTGTCGTGACCAATGGAAACCCATCAGCTAGATCAAAACGCATCTGGTGTCCGAACACGCTCAAAGTGCCAGTGCCCGTGCGATCCTCTTTGCGGGCACCGTTAGCGCGCACGTGGCGCATCAGATCCAGGTATTGCTGCATGGGTCAGCCTTTCTTCTTATTGTTTGGGTGACGTGTATGCACGCCACATCAGATAGATGCCGAACAACACCATGGGAGCGCTCAGCAGTTGCCCCATTGTGAGCCAACTCTCTGCGAAATAGCCAATGTGCTCATCAGGGATACGCACGAA
>JBCBZK010000109.1:0-12080 GCA_039815365.1 Pseudomonadota bacterium
AGCGCCGCCGCTGTGTCGGCGCCAAACAGCGACGAGCATGGCAAGCGCCGTCGGTGTGATGAGTAGACAGATCAGTGACACGTGTAACGCGCCGTTCCCTGCCGTTGAGACATAGCGAGATAACACGAGAAACGATAGCTCGCCGACAGCGACAATGGTGTACACCATAAGTGCGAAGAAAATCAGCCAGCGTGGCGTGTAGTCGTACAAACCTCTCCAGCCACTGTTATCGCTGACCAAAAAGAACCACAGACTGACAAGGATGATCGCAGCGCCGGCAATCGCGCCAAGCAGTTGGACGGCATGCAGTGTCAGCCCCAATGCATTGCTGTCATTGCCACCCATGAAAAAGTACATGATGGCGCCGAGGCAAACGAAGATCAGCGTGCCTAGCGCTACAGCGAGCGCCGGGAAGATCGTCGACAGCCGTGCTGCGGTATCCGTCATTCGTTGCGTCTCCGGGCGATCAGAGCTGACGCATCAATCCGCCGGCTATCCAGCTTGTTGGAAGCCTGACAAACGCTCGTTGATGATCGCGTTCGCCTCAGCCATGATCCGATCCACAAGTTCCTGGCACGTCGGAATGTCGTGAATCAGCCCGGCGACCATGCCGCATGACCACGCGCCTGCATCCATGTCACCTTCGCTCATGATACGCGGATAGACACCAGCGACTTCCTCAATGATGTCCTCGAATTTCAGCTCAGCGCCGAGCTGCTTTTCTTTCTCGAGCAGTCGCTCGACAGCCGCGTTGTTCAAAACGCGCTCGGTGTTGCGCAACGGCCGCATGACCAGACGTGTGTCGAGTTCGGATGCGGCGACAATCGCTTGTTTGACGTTGTCGTGTACCGGTGCTTCTTTCGTCGCAATAAAACGCGTGCCCATGTTCATGCCGTCGGCTCCCATCGCGAGCGATGCGACTAACGAGCGACCGTCAGCCTGACCGCCTGATGATACAAATGGAATCTCCAATTCATCTGCGGCGCGGGGCAACAAGATCATATTCGGAATATCGTCTTCACCGGGATGGCCGCCACACTCGAACCCATCGACAGAGACGGCATCACAACCGATGCTCTGTGCTTTGAGTGCATGGCGTACCGAGGTGCACTTGTGAATGACCTTAATGCCGGCGTCTTTAAGGTAGGGCAGCACTTCTTGTGGATTGCGGCCAGCAGTCTCGACAGCTTTGATACCACCCTCGATGATGGCTTTTACGTAGGCAGGATAGTCGGGCGGGCTCAGCGTTGGCAGAAACGTCAGATTCACGCCGAATGGTTTGTCCGTCATGTCTTTGCAACGCGCAATCTCGTTAGCCAGATCAGGTGCCGTCTTTTGCGTAAGCCCGGTGATAATGCCAAGCGCACCGGCGTTGGAAACAGCGGCGGCCATTTCTGCAAATCCGACATAATGCATGCCGCCCTGAATAATGGGGTGCTCAATGCCGAACATTTCTGTAATTGCTGTTTTCATTGTGCTGCCTTTGCTGCGAACTGGCAGATGCTGCCAATGTATGAGTCCAATAGTATCGACTATTAGGCCGCGACTTGGAATATTGGCGGCGCAACTGATGCGAAAGCGTCGATTCATTCGCGCAAGCAAGGCACAATGGGATTATCTATTCTAGGAGCGGCTCATGAGCGACAACATCCGGATTTCCACTGAAGCGCGTGTCACAACGATCACGATTGATCGCGTTGATAAGAAAAACGCGATTACGCAAGACATGTATGGCGCCATGGCCGATGCGATTGTTCATTACGGCGATTCTGACGATGCACGCGCACTTGTGATCACCGGCGTTGGCAATATGTTTACGGCGGGCAACGATCTGGGCGATTTCGTTATGGGTACCAGCGAAGCGGATATCCCGCCAGTCGGGCGTTTTCTGAACGCGATCCGTGATTGTCCCAAGCCGCTCATCGCAGCGGTCAATGGTCACGCGATTGGCGTTGGTTTAACGATGTTGTTGCATTGCGACCTAGTGTATTGCTCCGAGGGTGCGACGTTTAGTGCACCGTTTGTGCCGCTGGGTGTTGTGCCCGAAGCTGGCTCATCGGTGTTGTTGCCTGCTGTTGTCGGGATGGCACTCGCTAACGACATTGTTCTCACTGGGCGTCGCTTGTCTGCGGCAGAAGCTGAGCATCACGGTCTTGTGGCACGCGTATTCAGCGATGATGAATTCGAACCTGCGATGCACAAAGTAGCGCTAGCAGTAGCAGGCTCCGCGCCGACATCCATGCGCCGTGCCAAAGCGCTGATGCGCCATAATCGTGATTTTGTCGCGCAACAGATGAACCAGGAGAATCGCTGGTTTGCCGATCAATTGGCAGGGCCCGAGTTCGCTGAGGCTATGGCGGCGATGAAAGGCAAGCGCGCGCAAAGCCACTAACACTACAACGCGATCGTATGCGCTGAGATCAGGCGAGCGTAATCTGCGAGCGGCGCGTCTGAGACGCCGGCGTTCGTCAACAATTCGTATTCGCGCACAACGAGCCGCAAGCGCCAACGGCGTGTCAGCCAGCGCGTGTCCGCAACGTTGATCGAGCCAGCCCATTCGAATTCGTAGCGTTGGATCGCATCGGCATTCAACGTTGCGGTAGCACCTGTGGGTTGCCACGCTGCAGAATCTAATGGCGTATTCATTGATAGCGCTTCGATGGTGAGTTGGACAACGCTGCTCGCTGATGCGTCTTGCCCGGTGGCGAATCCCGCACCGCGCATGCGCACATCCCAGCGTGACGCTGTGGCCTTGCGTAGGCTGACACTGCGCCCCGGGGCAAGCGGGATGAAATCGGTGACAGCCGTCGTCGAATGCTGGCAACCGGCAATCGCGTGACGTTGAAAGCGTGCGACGACAAGACGTACTAACGGCATAAACGTCACTTGCGGGACAAACTGCACGTCGACGAATGCACGTTGATGTTCGACGCTGAACTGGACATCGTGTATCCGGCGCAGCGTCACCACGCCGGCGTCGTCTTCATGGCGCACTGTCTCGCCGCTGACGATGTAGTCTGCGACTAACGGGCCTGGCAAGCCTTTCGTGTCGCGCAGTGTATCGACACCCCAGACGGAGACGTCTTCGCGTTCATCGTCGCTGGCATCTTCGGCAACGACAATGGCGAGCTGTTCGCCGACGCCTGAAGCGAACCAGCCATGCTCGAGATACACGCGCAAGCCGTCTCCGTGTTGCTCGGCTTCCCATTGGCGCGGTGCTGATGCGTGTGCCGTGTGTTCGAATGTTGGCACGACGTAAGCGACGTCCGGCGGCGGCGGTGCGCTGGTGGCCGGGACATGCAACGTTACGGATGCCGAGGTGCGCGACATGTTTGCGATGTCGTCGGTGAGCGCATCAGGGTAGAGGTCAATGAAACGCGTGATTGCGACTGCGGTGTAAGTAACGACGTGGTGTCTTGTGTCGCCGAACTCCTGACGCAACGTCGGGCGTTGGTTTTTGGAAGCGCTTGGCAAGGCGAACGGCCGGGTGTCTTCATCCGCAATATCGAGGCCACCGACATGCGCGTCTTGCGCTACCGTTTGCCAACGATTAGCGCGGTTACTGTCGTCTATGTATTGCCACTGCGCGTAGAGATCCAGCCGACCGGTACTCGGCGTATCCAATATCAAGGTCTCATCACCGAAAACGGCGTGCGAGTCTTGCGGATTGCGTGTTGCAATCATTGGAGACTCGAATACCGGACGAATTAGCGGTCTTTGCGACGCGTGGACGACTCGAAGCACGCGCGGCGGTGCGATCAATTCCGCTTCGCCATTGGTGATGCGATCCGTGATCGCCGATCGAATGCGATTCCAGTCGCCGTCCAACCCGAGCCACTGTTGATCCACCATCGCCAAAGTCTTGAGCGCCTGTTCGGAAGGTTTGCTCGAGAGCGATAACGTGAACGATCTGCCTTTAGGTATCGTTAGTGTGACGCGCTCGTCGTCACGCTCGTAATGCAATTCGTTCTTGCCGGCCTTAACGCTGAGCAAAAACGAATGCGCCAGTGCGTTGTCCTTTGTTGTGGCGGTGCGTCTATCGAAGCGTGGCGCCTGAATGGACGTTTCGATGCCGTTTAACCGAATCACCGCGGTCGCAGACAACGGGTCAGGCAGATACGGTACGGGCGCTGCATCGGGTGGCAACATGACCCGCGGCGCTCCTTGCTCATCCTGGTCAAGGCGCCCCTGATGTTGCTGCAATAGTTGCCATGCGCTATCGGCATCCAGACCGTCGAGCATGCCATGCCGCTCAGCGATCTCAGTCGTTGTTGCCGGTGGGAAGACGTGCGCCTGTGTCACTGTTTTGCGGTAACGCGCGGACTCTGCGTCGCGGATGATCAGTACATCGCCAACTTCCTGTAGGTCGGGTTTTTGCGCGGGAAACACGACCGGCGGCAAAATGCTCTCGACTCGGATGCAACGTTGCGCCGCGCTCGTCAGCGGTTGGTCGCCCAGCGTTGCTTGCAGCGCGTCTGCCTCGGGTAGCGTGAGGCTATTGCCCGCAATATCCACCCGGCGTGCGCGAAACTCGTAGCTGTCACCGAATCGTTGTGGCTGCAAAGAGCCTGCGCGCACCTGGGTGTTGATGCTGACCGGCACGTCGTCAGTGTTGGCGTCATCAGACGGCAGCCGTGGCACCGCCAATGACCATCCGTCCCACTCGAACAAATCGGGTAGCGTGCGCCGGCGGGCGTCGACGCCGTTCGTATCGCTATACATCGTGAATTCCACAGTGCCTTCGTCATCAACAGATTGCCCGGGTTCCGGCCAATGCCAATCGTCTGCGCTGTACGTCGTTGTGCGCGCGCACAACGAGCGCCATACGTTGACGTCTGTGTTGCGGACGTCGATTCGGTAACCACGGGTGAGCTGCTCTTCAAACAACACAGCGACTGAATCATCGTCGTCGGTTGCACCGAGCACTGGCGGTGCGCTCATGGCAGCCTCGCGCTGCGCGGTATCGACAATTGCGTTGCGCAGCTTGGAGGGTATGCTCGAGTCCAGCACGCGCATGCCACTTTGGCGAAGACGTGGCATCTCCTTGTTGTCACCGGGGCTCGCAGCATGTTGCCGCAGCGCCATACTTGTCGACTCGAATTGCTCTTGAGAGATGCCGAAACCCTCGTTGCCTAGCGCGTAAAACCCAAACGTTTTACGTCGATCTTCCTTGGCGGCGCAAAAGACGCGGTAGGTATCATTGCCGGCGCTTGCATATTCAATTGCTGTGTAAAGGCTGTGCGACTCAATCGTATCCGGCAAGCCTCTTGGAATAATTCGCAGCTTCGCTTGTGTGGTGTTCGTCAGCTCCGCGAGCTGGGTTAACGGCACTTCAAGGTCGATGACAATACCGAGTTGGCGAAGCAACTGTGGGTGTGTGCTGATAGCGGCAATGATCTGGTGAAAATCAAGAGCAGTCTCGCTCACCGCAGTGCGCCGGTTCCTGCTTGCCTCAGGCGATGCGCGATAAAAATCTTCGAGTTGTTGGAGCGTGTCCAAGCGTTGATCCGCGTGTAGCGTGCCATTGTCGCCGACGCCTTTTGTCGGCATAGACGTTGCTGGTCGGAACGGTGCGAGTGGGTCAGTGTCTTGTAGCGGTGTTGCGGTGCGTGCCGTGTCAGTCTCGGGTGGTGTTACCGCCTTGCGGAGCGTCTCGCTATAGACGCCGCGTATCATCTGAGCCAGATCTTTGCCGTTGTACGAAGCGATTGAGACATCACTGGCCGACTGCATCAGCGGTGGTTCGATTGCGTGGACCGGCGTTTGCGGCGAGAAAATCGCGCGCCAGGCCGCACTGCTGGGCAAGTCTGGTTGCGGTGCACGTACCACCGTCGGTGGCGTCAGCGTTGTACCGTCGGTGAGCTGGATGTCAAAATGCAATCCGTCCGGTGACGCTTCGCGAAGCGTTTTCGGCCAATCAGAAAACGCCGGGAAGTCGGTAAGCACCGATCGTGTTGCGTCACTCGCCAGCTTGGGCGTCATGAATGCCGACATGTGAGCCAGCCATTCACCGGTCATATCGTTTTTACGAACGCCATTCGGTAGCGCGGTCCAGATCGTCTTCATGCGGCCGCACCTTGTGCGAAGGCGGCATGATAGCGTCGCCATTGGTCTTGGCTCATTTCGTTACGGGATTGCTGATCTGCGTTACGTTTCTGCGACTCGCCGATTGCAACGTGGTGGCTGAATTCGAGTCGTACGCTGACCACGAAGAATGCAATCTTGACGTGCGCATCGAGCGTCGCTGCAAACGTCCAGCCGTCGTTATCGACATGTGCAATCGCTTCAAGCCGCAGTGAAATCTCAATCCAGCCAGCAATACTGGCTTTACCGTCGAGTCGCAGCGTCGCCGTGCCGCCATGATTGTCTGCAGCGCCGGCAATGTTAATGAAGGTGTAGGTAGCTGTTAACGAACTAAGGCATCGTCCCTTGCCGATACCAAAGTTAAAATTCGCACCTGCTGCAATGCCAAATCCAAATTGAAAGCCGGTGAGGCCGCGATCGAAGTCGATGCTCGCTGCCATATACGCAATGCCGCCCCATGGCGGTGACAGCGCTGTTAACGGTTTTTCGGCGCTGCCAATTGAGAATGTCATTAAGCTGCCGGGCAAACGAACCTCGCCCGAATCGCTGGTTCTTGGCGTCAAATAAAAACCAAGACCGAATGACACTTGAACATCTGAAATCGAGAACGCGCCGAAGTTGATGTCCGGCGTTTTGATCGGGCCGAGACTGATGCTGACATCAGCGTCGCTGACGCCCGGAATCGATCGTGGATAGGGTGCCGGTGGTCCGCCATTGTTATAGCTCGTTGCGTACTTGAACTTCTCCTGCAGCGTTTGCACCAGGAGAAGGAAGTCCGCAAACCCGCCGAGCAGGCCCGAGCCTGACAGACCGTTCAGTGCGTAATCGATCTCGTAGTCAACGCGACGTTTTTTCTCTTTGTCGTCGGTGTCATCGCTATCTGGTTCGACGGGCTCGTCAGGTGAATCCGACGCCTCCGTCTGTGATGCCGATGCTTCGGCGTTCTCTTTGTCATCGTCTTTTTTGGGTTTTGGTGGTCCCAGAATGACACCGAGCTTACCGAAACCGATCGACATCTCACCGAGTACGCCAGCATCCAGCTGTAAATCGAAATTCGTCAGTGTTGCCGATGCTGACCAACTCACTGTTGCCTGTTGTTCCGCCTCAGCACTTGCCGAGGTCTCGTCGGATTGGGCTGTCTCTTCGGATTGGGCTGTCTCTTCGGATTGGGTTGTCTCGTCGGATTGGGCTGTGCTAGTGGTTTGCGTACTTTGCGGCTCTTCTGAATTACCTTTAATGACGACAACTGTCTTGCTCAGCTCGGTATTGAGCTTCAAGCGGCACAGCGGCTTGCCGTCGTTATCGAACTGACTCCTAACTCGCAGTATTTTCGCGTCGGCGTCGAGTTTGCCGAAGTCAAAGTCCCAATTGAGTCCGGTTTTTACTACCGCTTTTTTGTCTTTCTTTTTCTGTGTTGTTTTGTCGTCATCATCCGATGATGCTTCGGTGTCGGTGTCGGTGTCGGTGTCGGTGTCGGTGTCGGTTTCCGTATCGGTATCTTCTTCGTCTTTTGCTTTTTCAACCTTGACGTAGAACTGCGGTGCCCATTTGGGTTGAAAGTCGAGCGTCAGTGAACCAAAACCAACATTGAATAAAATCGCCGCATCATCCGAGAAGTACTTCTGAAGCGATGTGTCCGTGCCGTCGCGAACGCTCTTTGCATCTCCTACCGGCCCATACAGGCGCGATATCCCTTCAACGTGAATGCTCGGTGTGACAAGCCCAGCGCTACGATCCGTTTTGTCGGCGAACGACATCGGGATCATCGCATCGTCTTCGGCTACATACGCGAACAGCTCGCCGGTATTCAGCGCGCTATCTGTCGGTGCCGGGTCCATGTATTGGAACCAACCGTCGTTTATGGCTGCCGGTAGATCGTTCGCAAGCGCCGGGATTCGCACGCGCATCTTCTGCGTACGCCATTGGAATCGTCTACCAGATGTGTCGCCGGTATCCGCCGAGTGTTGCAACGTGAGCAATTGCAACGTCGTATCACCTTCGCTGCGATCGGGTTTTCTTTCTCTCAGCCCATCAAACGGCGCAACGACCGCAGCCTGACCCTCGAGCTCACTGGTGCGTCGTGACGGATCGGCAGCCGCATAGTCTCGTTGTGCCTCTTCAACACGAGATGCATTGTCCGCGACGAAGATCGCGTTGAGCGACATAAACACCGTGTGGCCGGCCCAGTCTTCGCATTGCGCGTCGAATGTAAACGCCTGATCCGCGCTTTCAATCCAGAAGGGTTGTGCATAAGCGTCCTCCGCGTCATTGCCGACGCCACTGAGCGGCGGCGTCACTTTTTGTTGCAATGTGATCGTGCGAAAGACACTGCGACCGGGTTCGTACTGCTCGCGTGCCTGTTTGATGACAATGAACCGACGCCGCCGCAGTAGCGCCGCCTTGACGTTTGCACCATCCGCGGCACGTGCTTCATCAACCACGCGCTCGGTGACGTCAATGACCGCAGCTCGATGTCCGAACGGATACAGCAAACCCGTCTCACCCTCAACGACAACGCGTTGATCGCGACCGATCGCCGCACGATGTTCCCAGCGCCGCATGCGGCCTTCGCTCCACGCACCATACAGATCTAGCCAACCGCCGAGCGGTGACAGTATCAAAGTTCGCGCGTGCGCCTTTTTGCCGGCGACGCTGTTCCTGTCTGCCTGCGACGGCGTTAACCGGAAATTGCTATGGGGAGGTACTTGCGCAAGCGCGATGCTCAGGCTGAGTGGCTGCCCTGGCGCTGCCGACGATCCGATCTGTGTGTGCCACAGCTCCGCGCGCGCGTTGTGAATCACCGGGTTGGTTGCGTGCCGGAATTCGATTGGTGACAACGGTGATAGTGTTATGCCTGCTGGAATTTCTATCGTCGATTGATCGAGCTCGAACTGCCACTGATTCCAGTCGAGCAGTGAGGCAAGCGATAAATCAACGGTGGTTTGTGACTCGGGCCAGGAGAACGTCAGACGTGTAGGCGCGGCGACAAACCCCGGTGCGGGTAGTCGGCGGGTTGCTGGCGATGCACTGTCATCAATGAACGCAGCTTCTGCAATGTGCTGTCCAGGCAATACGAATGTAAGCGTTGCAGGCAACCCAGTTGCGCTGCGCACAAGTTGCGACGGTTTCAGGTAACGGTGCCGTATCTCAAGATTGTTGAATTCCACACGCAGTGACAACAGATCTTCTGCGCGCAGCAACTCCAGCGCGTTTCGCGCGTCGTTGCTCTGCGTGTGCCACGAACAACTTGTCGTGCTTGTCGCAGCAATAAGCGCGGCATTGAGTTGGAGAAAGCCGCGTCGCGTTAACGCGTCCGCCGACTCGTTGACGTGCGTCTTATCAGAGGGTTCTGTCGATGTGTGTTCGGCCATACCGCGCGTTTCTCCGGATCAAAGCATACGCCGCATTGTTAGCGACGTCTGTCTGATGCGGGCAAACACAGAGCGCGTGTCAGCTTGCGGCGCTAGCGCGCGCGGTGCATCGCGCAGATCTTGTTGCCAGATGGATCACGCAGATAGGCAAGGTAGAGGTTGCCAAATCCGCTTTCGCGAACGCCGGGTGGTTCTTCACACGTCGTACCGCCAGCGGCAAGCCCGGCTTTATGAAACGCCTCCACCATGTCGCCATCTTTCGCCGCAAACCCGACCGTCCCGCCATTGGCGCCACACGCAGGTTCGCCGTCAATCGGTACCGAAATCGCGAAGGTGCCTTTGTCCGTCATGTAGAAATAACGATCGTTATCGCGCATAGGCTCGCCAACGCCCAGGGCGCCTAGCACCGCATCGTAAAACTTTTTGGACGCTTCCAGGTCGCTTGCACCAATCATTACGTGTGAGAACATCGATATTCCTTTTCGTTTCTGCGAGTTTCGCCCGATACCATACCGCAGACGCGCCCGTGGTGAGATGTTTTCGAAGCTATTGCCGCTATAATTCAGGTATGAAAAAACTGATGAAGACGCTCGGTGTTTTGCTTGTCGCTGCGGTTGTTGTGTTTTTTGCGCTGGCGCCGGGCTATGTTGAGCGGCAATTCAACACGATGGCAGTCGTGAGCCATCGTGCGCCGACCGATACAGCGATAGCGCTGCATACGAACGCGACCATCGTCGATCTGCATGGTGATACGTTAATGTGGCGTCGCTCGATTCTCCGATCGTCCGATCGCGGCCACATCGACTTACCTCGGTTGCAACAAGGTAACGTTGCGTTACAAGTGCTCAGCTCTGTGACCAAATCGCCGAAAGGGCTCAACTACGATCGCAATACTGCGGACACCGATTCTTTGGTTGCGCTCGCTATCGCGCAACGGCAGCCGGTATCAACGTGGTATTCGCCCTTCGAACGCTCGCTCTGGCACGCACGCAAACTGGCTTATGCCGTCGCAGAAGACGATCGCCTGATGTCTGTGCGCACGGTGAGCGATATCGATACGCTGCTTGCAGCGAGAGCGTCCGACGCCACCCTTGTCGGCGGGATGTTGTCGATTGAAGGGTTGCACAACCTCGAAGGTGATTTTGAGAATCTTCAACGTTTGTTCGATGCGGGCTTCCGAATGGCAGGTATTACCCATTTTTTTGACAATGAACTCGCGGGTTCCATGCATGGCGTCGCTAAAAGTGGATTGACGGATTTCGGCCGCCGCGTTGTCGTTGAAATGGAGCGGCTAGGGATGATTGTCGATCTGGCCCATTTGAGTCCGACGGCGATCGACGATGTGCTTGCGCTGGTTACCAAGCCCGTTGTCGTCAGCCATGGCGGCGTGCAGGCATTGTGCAAAGTGAATCGTAATCTGACGGATCGGCAGATCCGCCGAATCGCCGCAACCGGCGGTGTGATCGGCATCGGTTATTGGGCGGGTGCGGTGTGTGGTACATCTCCGAAGGAGATTGCCGCGGCGATTAAACACGTGCGCGATCTTGTCGGTATCGATCATGTGGGGCTAGGTTCGGACTTTGATGGCGCGGTGCGCGTGTCGTTTGATACGAGCCAGATCGTGTTAGTAACGGATGCGCTCAAACAAGCGGGTTTTGCCGATAACGAGATTGCCGCAGTACTCGGTGGCAATGCGCTGCGTCTGTTTCGCGCCACGCTACCACGGTAAAGCCATGCTACGCTGCGTTCGCGGTTGCCGCCGGCTGATAGATTAGAATCGATAGCGTATTGATGCGCTGAAGTTCGTGCTATCGGTTTCAGTCTCCAAGGCAGAAAAGGCGAAGCTCTGATTGTCCTCGTCAACAAAGCCAAACCCGACCCGACCTTGTAGTTGCGGCGTCACGAACCACCCGGCACTGATGTCGTACAGCATCGTTCCGCTACCGCCGCCGCCGAGCTCGCCGCGGATACCCACGTCAAAGAACAGATCACGATTCGGATACAGCGAAAAACGCGTGGTGTAACTACCGCTGGCGCCGTTCAACGACGCGGAACTGACCGAGGCCGAAATGCCATACTGCCATTGGTCGTTGATATTACCGATATGATTGCCCGACAGCGCAACACCGGAATCAGCATCGTCGCCAAATCCGAAATCGACGTCTTGCTGAATCAGCACGAGATCAATACTGGTCGTCTTGCCAATGTACTTACCAACGCCCGCAGTAATGAGCGTAATGTCGGCCTGGCTGAATCCATCCAGCTCCCCGTCAGAGTATTGGCCAGAAACAAACCAGCCAGATTGCTTCCAGACATATCGCCCCGATAGGCTGATGTCCCTAGTGTCAACATCAAATGTGGATAGTGTCGGGGTCGGATTCGGCGTTGGTGTCACAATCGGGCCTGGCGCAAAAATGACAGTGCCGAGCGCGTCGGTTTCTGATGAGGCGTCGGCGTAGCGCAGCGACAATGATGACGCACGATCAACGAAGGATGCTCCGGTGCGCGGGCCTTCGTCGTCTGATAATCCGCCGAAAAACCATGTGCCCGTCAACGTCAGCTCGTTCGTCTCAGACCCAATAGTGTTCGACACAGCCGGACCGTTAACCGGTGTAAACACGGAAG
>JBCBZK010000174.1:0-5989 GCA_039815365.1 Pseudomonadota bacterium
GTACACGATCACAATGAGCATCGCGGGCCTGCTCGCCGTCATCTACTTGTTGTAAGCTTGCCGCCGGCGGTCGGCGCCTGCGCCGGCCGTCGCCGCATCCACTAAGCGCTGCAAATGCTCACGAATGGCGTCGGTAATAACCTGACCTTCACAGACCAGCAAGCTACCAAACTTGTTAACCACATCAGCATTGATTTCCATGCCGACGGTCAACGCATCAGCGGCAACCATCCGAACCACTGTCGCCGGTTTGCTGACTTTCTCCGTCAGGAGCGTTTGCAGTAGGCGCGGATCGAATTCGCGTTTGCGCCTCATCAGCTCAGCGACGAACTCCTCTTCCGAATAGCCTTGCAAACGAAGCTCATCACGCGCTAACACGAGTCGCAGTGCGCGTGCACCCAGTGGAATATTTTCGGCGCGGCAATCGTCCTTCGGATAGCCGCCACCATCATAGTGCTTGTTCTGATAGCGAACGATTTCCGCGACGTTTTCCATTCGCGGCACTTTCGCAATCAGATTGGCGCCTTCGCTGACGGCGTGCTCATAAGCGCGACGCTCGTCTTGGTCGAGCATCATCCCTTGCTGGATTTTAGCGAGAATATCGGGGTGCACATTGACAGAACCGAGCTGCGATAACGTTGTCGCGGTCTCGATAGTCCAACGCTCTTCGATGCTCAGCTCGTTGCGCGATGCGATCAGCTCATTCACACCCTTAGTGAGTCGTGTCGTTCGCCCGAACGCATCGGGCCGCGCCATCGCGAGCAAATCGGCGAGCACCCCAATACTGCCTTTCAACGTCTCCTCCAGTAGCTCTCTTTCAGCCGTGAGCAATTGATACTGGCGAATCCCTTGTTCAATGACGTTGCGCAAAACAACCAAATCGCAAGGTTTGGTCAAGAAGCGAAAGACTTCACCTTCGTTAACGGCTTCCATCGCCGTGTGTTGATCGGAGTTGCCCGTCAGCATGACACGCACAGAGTCTGGTGAAATCTGTTTTGCCGCACGCAAAAACTCAACACCGTTCATACCCGGCATGCGCATATCGGAAACAATCATGGCATACGTATCGTCGCGCGCGACGGCCTCAAGGCCAGCCTCTGCGCCGATAGCAATAACAACATCAAAATCCTTACGGGTTGCGCGTTTGATCGCTTGCAGCACGTTAGGCTCATCATCTACAAATAACACTCTACGGTTCATGCTGCGTCCTTTGCGTTTAAATGGTCCGAGGCGATTTCGCGCCAATCATCAATCTTGTCGGCGAGGTCCAACGACTCAATCCAGGCGATGTTCAACTGCGATTCAACGCCGCGAGATTCACGAAACAGAGCGCTAGCGACATGTAATGCGACTAACGGCGTAAACGACTCGACGGCGGAGCCGTCGGGCGCCATGTAAAATGCCAGAGCCTCGACAATGCCGTCCGACAGACCCCACAGACCCAGCAGATACGCGCCAGTCTCTCCTTGAGTCACGCCGAAAATTTCTTGCTCGGCAGCAGTAGGTGTTGTGCCTTTGGCCACCAGCGCTTTAACCCTGACGTAGTCGTCAGGTCGTCCACTCGCGAGAATCAAAGAGCCGAGCTCGTGCATGAGTCCGGCCTGAAACGCTTCGTCTGCGACAATGCGTTGCTCGCAGCTGTGCCTAGCAATCGACTTGGCGATCTGGGCAACAACCTGACCATTGCGCAATAGCGTCTCTGCCGACACCGGGCACTTCCGGTGACCCAGTTTCTTGAAGGCGGATTCCGACAACACAAGTGAGCGAATCACGTCCATGCCCAAGTAGGCAACGGCCTGATGAATCGACGACATCTGGCGGCGCAAACCGAAGAACGCTGAGTTCACCAATTGAAGCACCTTTGCGCTCATCGCCAGATCGTCGCTGACGATCGCGCCAATCGCTTTCATCGACGGCTCTTTCTTACCCATCTCGGCGTTCATCTCTTGGTAGATTCGCGGCACGCTCGGCAGCTGGCCAATTTCGGTTGTCATCTTCTGCAGACTCTTGTTCTGCATCATGTCGCGTAACCGACATGTGCGCGTCACTGTCGCGCGCAGCGTTTCCGCATCACAAGGTTTGGCAAGAAATTGATGTGCCGACGCGACAGACCGGATAGCCATCTCTTGTTCGGCGTGTCCGGACAATATGATCCGTGCGGTGTCCGGGTAACGAGATTTTACGTTTGTGAGCAGATAGGCACCGTCGTGTTTCGGCATCCGCATATCAGTCACGACAATGTCAAACGGCTCCTCCTCCATCGCGGCCAACGCGTCCTCAGCACTACTTGCAAAGTGCATATCCCATTCGCGGCGCATGGGTCTGAGCATCCGCTTCAGTCCTTGGAGAATATTGACTTCATCATCGACGAAAATGATCCGCTTCATGCGGCTTCCTCGTTCACGCCTTCAGCCTCTACCTGATTGACAGGCAGCTCAATTTTGAATGCCGAACCATACCCCGCTTCAGTTTCGACAGCGATCTGACCGTGGTGCTGATCGACAATCACAGTGCGGCTAATCGCGAGACCTTGCCCGGTGCCACGGCCAACTTCTTTCGTCGTAAAGAAAGGATCAAAAATCTTGCTGCGAATCTCGTCAGGAATACCTGGCCCGTCATCTTTGATCGTAATAAGAACGGTGTGCATATCCGGCATTGCGGTCGAGATTTTGATGTTTCCCAGCACATCGCTATTGTCCGGCCGTGCATCCGCTATCGCGTGAGCTGCATTGACGACAATGTTGAGTACGACTTGTGCGACGGCAGACGGAAAGCAGGAAATCATTGGAAGCTCGGGTGCCAAATCAAACTCAAGATGCGCAACATACTTCCACTCGTTGCGCGCGACCGTAACAGTGCTTTCAATGATGCGGTTCAGGTCGGCCTTCTCCATATCACCGCTACCCGGATGCGAGAAGTCTTTGAGGGCGAGTACGATCTCGCGAATTTTGCTGATGCCATCCTGACCTTGTTTCAGAGCGCTCGGAATTTCTTCGACAAGATAGTCAAGATCCGCATCTTCGACAGCGTCTTGAAGTTCAGCGGCCAATGCAGCGCCGGTCTCCAGTGCCGCCAATTGAGCCTGCACCTCGGGGAGTCTTGCCAGCAATGACTGAAGGTCTCCGAACGACTCATCAAGAAAGGATAGGTTGTCACTCACATACTGAGCCGGTGTATTGATTTCGTGCGCGATCCCTGCAGCGAGCTCGCCGATTGATTCGAGCTTTTGCGTTAGCTGTAATTGCTCGTGAAGCTCATCACGCTCGCGCTGCATGCGATTACGCTCCGTCACGTCCACAAGCATGACGTGTGCACCATTACTCCTGCCGTTGGGCTGTTTCTTCGGCGATGCACTATACAAACACTCCATCAATTGGCCGTCCGGACGCAGCAGCGTCAATGGCACATCGCGCTCAGGATTCTGTTGGCCTATTCGGCGAAGTAACGCATTCCTGTCGTCATCGCTGGCATCCGGGTCAAGAAGACTCGCAAAGCTCAAGCTTTCAAGGCTGCTGTCATGCAAGCCAAGATATTCGACAAAGCTACTGTTAGGGTCGATGACCTCAAGTTGCTCGTTCAGGCTAAACATCATGACAGGCACGTTGTTGTACAAGTCGCGCAGCCGCTTCTCTGCTTCCGCAACCTTGCGCGTCTGCATTTCATTTTCGGTAACGTCCGTCAGGAATACATCCAGCTCCATCCCATCTTCGCTGAGCTTGCAACGTGCGAACACAACGACATGGCGTTGTTGGCCTGTCACGGTCTGAATGATGTGGTGGTCTCGGTAATCGACGGTGGGCTGCTCCTGCGCTGCCAATAGCAGCATTTGCAAGCCGGTCAGCAGGCCATTCAATTGCAGATCCGACACCTCGGTCGGTTTGGTCGCTTGCATGAACTTTAGAAAGGCTTCGTTGGCGCGGGTGATCGTCGCGGTGGCGTCTATGGAAAACGCCGCGACGGGCATCTGGCGAAACAGATCTTCGTATTGCCGCTCTGCCGTACTTACGTGGACGCGCTGTGCTGCGCGCTCGATACACCGGCGTACAATTCTCATCACGGTGTTCGGTTCGATCGACATTGCGTCAACGCAATCTTCAGCCCCCGCCGCCAACCAGCGCGCTTCGTTTTCCTGAGCGGCAGCACACAGAACGATGACAGGCCGCGGCGCGAGCGCGCCCGTGAGTTTCGCCATCCGGTCTGAAGGCCACGATGACGGATCGTCGACTACCAACAACAAGCAGTCACAGCACTCGGCCAATGCCTGCGGATCGCCGAGACGATCTGCATCCGCGGAATCAAACGCGCACCAGGACGCGCCAGTCAGACCCTGAATGAGTTCATCTGAAACAACCGCACCTGGGCTGCTCCTCAGTAGCAACAAGTCGGGGATTTTCAGGGTTTGTACCGGAGACATATAGAGAGCCATGAGCGTTTATCTCTAGTTGGCGTCCAAATTCCGGCGGGCTTGAGTCCTGCGTGAGACTTTTGTGAACACCTATAGCGCAGCATGGGTATGCTAAACCTATGATTCTGAACCTAGTTTGGACAGCGACTTGCTGCGAGTGCGTCGCCCATGTAGTTTCTGTGTTAACGCATCGCGTAAGTTCGCGGTACCGATTGTCGGTAAAAGGGGTGGTTTTGGATGATGATGCACATGAATCGAGCCAAGCTGGCTTTGTCTTTGTTGACGCTCTGCCTGCTTCAGGGGTGTGTCACGTCCGTGACGATGAATGCCACTGATCTGCCAGACGCATTAGTCGAGAAATGGCCGCTAACAGTAGCGGTACGCTATGACTCATCATTGCGAAATTTCATCCACGAAGAAAAGCTTGCGACGGGCGAGCGATACACCATCGATCTGGGGCCAGCATCGCAGCAGATGTTTGCATCCTCGTTTAACGACATGTTCGACAGCGTCATTGAAATCCCGGCGAACGCCGCTCGCATCCCCGAGGTTGACCTGCTCATCGATGCGTCGGTTTCTGCCCTCGAATTTGTCACCCCCGCGCAAACGGTCACGAAAGACTATGCTGTGTGGATCAAATACCAGGTGAAGGTCTACAACAGCCAAGGACAGCTGCAGGCGGAGTATCCCGTTTCCGCCTATGGCAAATCCTCCAGAGGCGCACTGATGAACAATAGCCGGGCATCGCTCGGCGTTGCCGCAGAACTGGCATTGCGGGATGCTTCGGTGTTGCTACTCACCCGCTTCGATATTGACGCCGGTTTGCGCGGACGCCAGCTTCCCGCGCTGAACCAGCTCGCCACCCGGCCGGTCGACACCTCACCTGTCCCGGTGGCCACTGACGTTCCACCAAACACTTCCGATGCTAGCAGCAGCGAGGAAACAGCGGATAACGCGGGGAATTACCTATGAACAGTTCATTCATACGCGCAGGCTTCGTTGCCTTGTCAGCATTAGCCATTCTAAGCGGTTGTTCAACAAGCCAGACCAATGTGCTGAATGCCAAGGAAATGGCGGATTACGGGGGCGAATCGGTTGTTGTGATGGCGCGCAGCTATCACACGGGCAACCAGACCGAACGCGACTTTACCCAGTGTGTCGTTAAGGCCATGGGTAAAGGCAAGAGCGGAATCAACATTATGGAAGGCGATGAGTTCGTCGATGCTATGTATCCGTGGTTTGAACCTCGGACTGCGCCAAACGACATCGGAGATATGCCCAATCTGCTGTCCAACGATCTTGTAGCGGAACGTATGCGCAGCACGGGCGTACGCTACGTCGTCTGGCTCGATGGCAACACAGAACGACCCGGCGGTGGCGGGAGTGTTTCGTGCGCGGCCGGCCCTGGCGGCGCAGGCTGTTTTGGCTTCGCGTGGTGGGAGAATGATTCCGACGAGGCCGCAAGAAATCAGAGGCCATGTGTAAAATTTATGTCCTCCAAAGCTACAAGACATGTGTGAAAATTTCTTGGCGCCATTTTGAACTACACCTCATTACTCTGCAATCGTTGTCGGCGCCAGAACA
>JBCBZK010000052.1:0-22079 GCA_039815365.1 Pseudomonadota bacterium
ACGCGGCCGCGACTACGAGATTGATGAGCTCCAGGGGCGGATCATTCTGGGTCGGCCGTTGATGCAGATTGCTCAGCAGTCTGCGCCGTCGATCATTAGCCGTGGTCCGCTTGATGGAAACCTTGCGATACTCATTGTTGACTACGAATATCTGCCTTCAGGTTTCGATGCGAATCAGCTAGCGGCCGGGGCCAGAGCGAAGCATTGGTTTGGCGATCATTTGGCAATTGGCGGTAGCTACCTGTCTGAAGGTCGCGGTGGTGAAGACTACGAACTCGCCGGCATTGATGTGACGCTGGCGGCGGGTAACGGGACTTACCTAAAAGTCGAAGCGGCGAGCAGCGAAGCCACACAGACGGAGCGGTTGTTTTCGACCGATGGCGGCTTAAGTTTCTCTTCGTTAAATCCGACTGCGCAGCAAAATCGTGCTGGCGACGCGGTCGGTGTTGAGTCCAGAGTCAATTTTCAAGAGCTTGGCTGGACCGAAGGTCGAACAACAGCAGCGGCGTGGTGGCGTCGAGTCGATGATCAGTTTTCAATTGCCCGGCGCGATGATGGCGTTGATGTTTATGAGTCCGGTGTCGAGCTAATTACCGAGTGGGGTGAACGCACAACCGTATCGATGCGCGCTGCCCAAGTGGAGCGCGAGCTACAAGTCACAGACGAGGATCGATCTGCGCAGGTTGACTATCGGCTGGGCGAACGTGGCATTATCTCGGCAGAGATGCGTCAGTTGTCGCAGAAACTTGCGTCGACGAATCTGAAAATCGATGCAACACTTGCCGCTTTGCGCTATGCACATCAATTCGGAACGACCACAGAGGTGTATCTGACCGGTCAGGCGACTGTCGACAATGACGACGGCCAATACGACAATAACGACTTGGTATCGCTCGGTATGACGCACGCACTCAATGGCCGCACGTCCGTCACCGGCGAAGTGAGCACGGGTCATCGCGGCGAAGGCGCGAGTCTGAGCTTGTCTCATGACGTTAATGCAGATCACACCGTGTACGGTACGCTGACACATTCTACGGATCGTTCGGACAATCCGTTATCGACAGCGTCTGGTAGCGATGCGTCCGGTTTCAATCAATCGCGCCTGCTCCCTGGCAACACCATTGCGATTGGTCACCGGTCACGAATCAGCAATCAGTTAGATGTGTTTAACGAAACCACTATGGCTGATGTGCGTGGCCCTGTGAGCCTCGGGCATGTCTTCGGATTGAACTGGAAAACGACGGGTGGCTATTCGATTGGAACCACGATTCAGCGCAGCGATATTAACGCGGATCGAGGAGTGGTCGAGCGCACTGCGTTTACGTTAAGCGGTGGTTATCGCTCGCCTAAATTGAACTGGGTCAGCCGAATTGAATATCGTGATGACGATGCTGCTTTCAGTGACGAAAGCGTAGAACAGTGGGTCAGCATAAACCGGTTCGACTATAAGTTATCGGAAAATCTCCGGCTGCTGAGTCGTCTGAATTACGCCGATACTCAAGATGATGCGAGTCAGCTTGATAACGCTAAGCTCGTTGAGGGGGGGCTTGGTATCGCCTATCGACCGATCGCCGATAACCGAGTCAACTGGCTGGCAAAATATACGTACCTGTATGATCTGACCAGTGCCGGGCAGGTCGATCAATTTAACAGCACAAGAACGCTGACGGATCAACGCTCACATATCGCCAGTATTGAAGGCATCAAGCGCTTTGGTCCACGCTGGAGCGTTGGTGCGAAGCTTGCGCGTCGCGTTTCGGAATTACGATTGAGCAGAGACTCCGGCGACTGGTTTGACTCAACCACGGACTTCGCCGCGGTCCGAGCGCGCTACCACTTGATTCGGCAATGGGACGCGCTTTTGGAGTATCGATGGTTGCGCGTTGACGAAGCGCAAAGTGAACGCCAAGGCTGGTTAGTCGGTGTCGACCGTCATGTCGGCGCAAACATGAAGATTGGTATTGGATACAACTTTACTGATTTTTCTGATGATTTGACGCAACTCGACTATGAGTATGACGGCTTTTTTCTGAATGTACTTGGCAAGTACTAGTCAGCGGTGACATGACCCGAGCGGGTGATCGCGTCGTGACTGACACCTTCGCCTGGTCGGTGATTGTTTCGTCACAAACCGCAGATACGCGAACCGCAGGTGATTTGTGTGATGACTGTCACACCAGAGCGCTACGACGTTACGTAATCTCAGCCACGCATCCAATAGTCAGTCATAAACGCTCAAAAAGGATTTTGAGACGCTCAGTAACGCATGTACGTAGGTGCAATCATGTCCACAGGTTCTTTGACAACGAAAACTGCCAGTCGCACGTCAGTCACGCTAGCGACGCATAGGTTCGTTAATAAAGCGCTCGCGCTGCTGCTCGCTATGACAATGCTCGCGCAGCCCACGTTTGCAGTTGAGGTTGGCGAGTCGCTGCCGAAGTTGAGTCTTCCGCTGTTGATCGATGGTGCGCAGAGCGATCGTGTGGAACTGGGTTCTGCCTATGCCGGGAAATTGGTCTACGTCGATGTGTGGGCGTCGTGGTGCGGGCCATGCCGCCAATCGATGCCGATTCTGAACGACATACGTAACGAATTCGCGGATCGCGGTTTCGAGGTCGTGGCCGTCAACGTCGATGAAAAGTTGTCAGATGCCCTTAAGTTTTTGCGTAAGAGACCTGTCGACTATCCGATTTTACTGGATCCGAAGGGCACTTTGCCTCGCACCTACGAACTGGTGGCTATGCCAACGTCATACCTGATCGGACCAGACGGCGTCGTGCTCTACAAACATGTTGGTTTCAAAAAATCTGATGTCGACAACATCAGAAACACGATCGAAGCGTTTTTACCGGAGTAGTGCGATGATCAGCCGTTTACGTCTTTGTTTACTCGCAAGTTTTTGTTTGTTGTTCGGTACAGGTTGCGCGACGGTAGAGCCGTGGGAAAAAGGCTATCTTGCGCGCGAGGAAATGACACTCACACCTGATCCGCTAGCAGCAACCCTCAGCGATCATATTTTCTTCTCCAAGGAAGCATCCTCTTCAGGTTCAAGTGCGTCTGGCAGTGGCTGCGGATGCAATTGACTATTCGTCGCGAATATAGTGTGGATGTGATCTAAGCATGGTTACCAAACGTACCGGAAGTAAAGCGCTGTTGGCGTTAACGGCGGCGTCCATGGGACTGCCCGCAATAGCACCTAAGTCAGCGCGGGCACAAACGCCGCCCGAAGGATTCTCCGCGAGTTATCGACACTCGCAATACTCCGAAGGTGAGCAGCCGGCATCTCAGTCGGCTACCGGCGCCGTCGAGCGGTTCGATATCACGGTTCAACAGTTGCATTTGCAGACGCCGACGTTCGGCAATGCGTCGGTCAGCATCGATTTGGTGTCCGAAACCCTATCCGGCGCATCTCCCTGGTTTATTACCCCTGGTGCCGAGGGCGAACCCATTCAAACGCTGAGTGGCGCGACCATTGACGAGCAGCGGGACGAGATCAACGTTGCCGCCAACATTTACGGGGAGCACGCTCGTACCGGGATGGGGTTCTCGTACTCAACCGAGAACGATTATGAGTCCTTTGGTGTGCGCTTCAGTCACTCTTCCTATTCGGATGACAAGAACTCAACGGTCGACTTCGCCATCGGTGGTTCCGTAGACTCGATTACGCCGACGCAGGCCGAAGGCATCGTGCGCGTACTTGATGAGGGTAAGACGAATTTCTACGGCTCTGTCGGATTCTCTCACGTGTTCAACAAAACGCTGTTGATCGGTGTAAGCGGTAGCTATTCGGTGTTTGAGGGCTATCTATCGGATCCTTATAAATTGGTCTACGTTGCCGGCGACCTGCTACCCGACGCCAGGCCCGAAGACAGGCAGCAAGCAGCATTCGATGTGCGTGTACGAAAGTACCTTCCTAGTTACGATGTCGCTCTGCATACCGATTACAGATACTATACCGACAGCTTTGGAGTCGTCTCGAACACGCTGAAACTCGGTGCCTTCAAGAATATCGGCTCATGGCAATTGTCAGCTGGTGCGCGCGTGTATCTTCAAGACTCCGCGAACTTCCACGCGAACTTCTTTGAGATTGAACGGCAGGATGGCTACTATTCGAGTGACTATCGACTTTCCGATTTTCAATCACTGAGCTTTAGCGCAGGGATCAAAAAGGACTTTGGCTTTGGCGCTATCAGGCTGAACTACGAGAACTATGAGAGCACAGGTAATGGCGATTCGCCGAGTCCAGGTTTGGTTGATTTCGCTGTGGTATCTATCGGTATCGATTTTTCGATCAAGTAGTCGGCCGGCGGCACGCGCCCGCGTTTTATGACAACGCACTTCTCTCGTTCATTTAAGGCGATGGGCAGCCTCTGCGAACTGCAGCTCTATACGCAAGAGCAGTCGCGATCAGACGAAGTCTTCGAGGACTTGATTGGCGAAGTCAGTCGTCTCGAAGAAAAGTATTCTCGATACAAACCGACCAGCGTGATCTCACAGATCAATTCAGCGGCCGGGCAGGGAACGCCAGTTTCCGTTGATAACGAAACCATGCAGTTACTGGATTATGCGGACACGCTGTTCGTGGAAAGCGACGGTATGTTCGATATTACGTCGGGTGTGCTTCGCGAAGTCTGGGATTTTCGCTCGGCAAGGCTACCGTCTGAGGCCGAGGTGCGTTCAGTGACACCGTTGATCGGTTGGCAGCACGTTGACCGGGGCGACGCTCACATCTACTTGCCACAGCAAGGCATGCAAATCGACTTTGGCGGGTTTGCTAAAGAGTATGCTGTTGACGTTCTGGCAGCGCGCTGCATCGACCATGACATTCAGCACGGCATCGTTAACCTTGGGGGCGACGTTCGCGTCATCGGGCCGCACCCGGATGGCGCGCCATGGCGAGTGGGTATTCAGCACCCGAGGGCGCCGACGAAAGTGATTGCTGTTGTTGAAGTCAGCCATGGCGCGGTAGCGACCAGCGGCGATTATGAGCGATTCATGGTGGTCGACGGCAAACGCTATTGCCACTTGTTGAACCCTGAGACAGGTCGCAGTATTCATCCGCAGTTCGCTAGCGTTTCCATCATGGCTGACAGCTGTCTCGTTGCAGGTTCTTTCTCAACACTTGCGATGTTGAAAGGCGATGATGCAGCTGCGTGGGTTGAGAGCACAGGACTACCACATCTTCTCGTCGATCAGTCTTTGCACCTTAGCGGCACCGTTCATCCGGGATCTGATACCAGTGCAACTCATGAGCCTTAAAAAAAATCGATAGAAAGTCAGTCGTAACGCTCGCAAAAATCACAGTAAGAAGCGCCGCGATCCCGAGGTTTGCGCAACTGACAAAAATGTCATTTTTGGCCTGTCTCTGATTGCCGACGGTTTTGCCATTCTTGCAGCCGTAAGTCTCTAATTTTTGCGAACCAGTTCTCTTTTTCAAACGGGATGACCTGCTTATGTAAGGTGCGCGATTACAGTGCACGTCTCATCTGTACCTTCAGCTCTCGTCGCTGAGCATTTGGTTCTTGAGCGAGCTGTTTTAGACCAGTCGTTTCGTGGAAAGCACAACAGATGAGGCACACCACAATGGACTTATTGAATATCGGGCGTAGCGCCAGATTCGCGCTGCTGTTGATTGCCGGGTTCGCTATCGCGGGTTGTGAAATCGAAAGCGATGTGAATGAATCAGGGTCACTTCCAGGTAGTGGCGTAGGCACGTCTAATCCAGGTGCGTTAGCGGCTCAGGCACCCGCACCGATTCGTCGAGAGGCGACCGCTGCGATCACAGAAGTCACGCTAGGTAGCCCGCAGGTCTCTGGCGGAGACGGCAACTACTCAATGGAAAATGACGCGCCGGCCAACGGTTTTCCGTTGGGCGCGACAGTCGTTACATGGACCGTTACTGATGGTGCCGGAGACCGCGTTACGGTGACGCAGGAAGTGACGATCAGCGACACCACGGCGCCGCAGTTTGGTGCCGTTAGCAACGTGCAGGCCGTGACGACGGGTACCCTTACACCCGTTTCACTGACGGCACCGACGGTGACCGACGTCGTCGATCCGTCACCAACGATGTCCAACAACGAACCTGCCAATGGTTATCCGGTAGGTATGACGACGGTGACTTGGATCGCCGCCGATGCCAGCGGCAACCAGTCGCAGGTTAACCAGACAGTCATGATTACTGAGGCTGCGGCCGGGCCATTGACTATTGTGGCTCCAGACAATGTATCAGCTGAGGCGACGGCGCCTGCGACGATGATCGCTCTGGGTAACGCGACAACGTCTGGCGGTGAAGGCACGTTGAGCATTAGCAACGATGCACCGTCTGGCGGTTTTCCAGTGGGTACGACCACCGTCGACTGGAGTGTGACAGATTCCGCTGGCACCACGGTGTCGGACAATCAGCGGGTGACCATTCGAGATACGACGCCGCCAAGTATCAATGCACCAAACAACATCACCGTCGACTCGACCGGTTCAACAACAACGGTGGAGCTGGGTTCGCCTAGCGTGTCAGATGCTGCGGATATCGCACCGATTGTGGTCAACAACGCACCGGCCGGTGGCTTTCCGCTGGGCATTACGGTGGTCGAGTGGACTGCGACAGATGCCAGCGGTAACGCGGCAAGCGACGTCCAGAGGGTGACCGTCAATGCGGCACCGCCGCCAGTCACCTGTGAAGCGTTACAACCAGAATTTGCATCCACTATTTATCCAATATTGGATCAGCCACAACGTTGTCAGAGCTGTCATACGCCACCCAATGTGATCTCGTCAGCGAATGGTTTCAATCTTCAGGCGAACGATGAGACCGCCTTCGACGTGTTCCGCGCGATCGCCAATATCGAGATTGGTGGGCAGTCCAGCATCCTCGTGAAGAGCCTTGGTGGTGTCGCTCATGGTGGCGGTAATCGTTTCGCAACGAATGGTGCGTCTGATCCCGATTATATCGCGTTGGAGGACTTCGTCACGGAGCTGGTGAGATGTGAGGAAACGCCACCGACGTCGACGGCGACGCTGGAGAAGGGAACCGGTTACGAGCAGCTGTACAAGATCACGATGTCGTTGGGCTCGCGTCCACCGTCAGACGACGAAATCGCGGCGATTGAATCGCAGTCCACCGAGGCAGGTATTCAGTCTGCGCTTGACACCACGATCGAGCAACTGATGAACGAAGACGCGTTCTATACACGGATGCTGGAGTTGTATAACGATGTGCTGCTGACTGATCGTAATGCCGATTTCCGTTCTGAGGTCGAGCAACTCTTCGATGTCGACGCGTTTAGCCGCAAGGACTACTTCGAGAACCGAAGTAATCGAAATGATCGTCGAGAGGATACGAACTATGGTTTCGCCAAGGCACCGCTGGAACTGATCCGTTACGTGCTTGAAAACGACCGGCCTTTCACCGAGGTGCTCACTGCTGACTACATGATGGTCAATCCTTATTCGGCAACGATCCTTGGTGTGGATGCCGGTGACCCGAGCTTCCCGTTCAGTTCGGACGAAGTTGCGGGCAATCATGACCGGGACGATTTCCGTCGTGTCGATGCGGTGCAGCAAGACGACCGTGCGGGTTTGCCACTGCCACTGGCGGGCGTTGTCGCGACGCATGCATGGCTTGCGCGCTACCCGTCGACCAACACTAACGTGAATCGTCACCGCACAGCGTCTGTGTTCAAACAGTTCCTGGGCGTCGACATCGAGGCTATCGCGCCGCGCGATGGGCTTGATCTGGACAATGTGATTGGGTCAGTACCGACCTACGAGGATCCGCAGTGTACGGTCTGCCATAACATCATGGATCCGGTCGCCGGACTGTTCAAGAATCGCGAAAACCAAGGGGAATACCGAGGGGACGTGACATGGCATCACACACGCACGACGAACGGCGTGCCGCGTATGTTGCCTCCGGGCTACACGATGGATGCGGCCGACGCGTTGCCGGCGGGTGAGTTCGATCGCGGTCTATCGTGGCTGATGGATCGACTGGTGGCGGATGAACGCTTTGCCAAGCAGACGGTGCGCACTGTGTTCGAAGGCTTTACGCGAATAGACTCGACGTCGGCATCGACCACGAGTTTCCTGACGGGTCTTCAGAGCGATTTCATCGCGTCCAACTACGACATGAAAGACCTCGTCAAGGCGATTGCCATTAGCGACTACTTCCTGGCTCGAAACCTTGCGGCTGGTGAGAATCCATCAGCGTATGCAGACTACGGCACAGCAAGACTGTTGACGCCGGAGGAGCTGGATCGACGTATCGGCGCTTTGATCGGTGATGGTTACCGATGGGAAGGCCCTAACAGTCGCGGCGGTCTGGCGGACGACTACCGCCTTCTTTACGGCGGCATCAACTCTGACGATGTTGTGGAGCGCGAAGCCGCGCCGAACTCGCTGTTGGACGCGACGCAAACCCGTATTGGCCTGCAAATCGCATGCGAGCGAGTAGCGCTGGAGCTCAACGGCGGCGATGGCAATCTGTTCCCGGTTGTCGGGATTGCTGATACGCCGCCAAGCGCCGAGAACGCGATTCGTGACAACCTGGTGCATCTGCATCGATTGCTGTTGGGCGAAGATCTCGCCGCAGATGACCCGGAAATTGACAGTAGCTACCAGCTGTTTCTGGACGTACGCGATACGGGCGAGGACGGTATTGCGAACGCCTGTCGCGGCGGCGGTGGTGCCACTGACAACAATGGCACGGTAATCCCGTGGATGGCTGTTGTTTCTTATCTAATGTCTGATTATCGCTTTTTCTACGAGTAAGCGACGGGAGTAAGTACGATGAAAAGACGTGACTTCTTGAAAATTAGCAGCGCTGCCGGACTGATGACTGTGGGTGGTACGAGCCTGGTGCAGGCACAGGGTCAGCATACTGGTCCTTACTGGTTGTTCATCGAAGCAAACGGTGGCTGGGACCCGACGAGCTTTTGCGATCCTAAAGGCCGCGGTTTGGGGCCTAACGGCGACATTAGCGACTATGACCAGAACGACGTGCAGACGGCCGGCAACATTGCCTACGCACCGCCGCCGGACTCGTTTCCTGGCGGTGGGGGGTTGTTCAGCAATCAGGAGTTCTTCACCAACCACCACGAGCGATTGGTTGTCGTAAACGGCATCGACATGGGGACCAACTCCCATGTGGCTGCGCGCAGGGCGGCGTTCACAGGTTCACTGCCAAGGGATTATCCCAGCCTGGGCGCCGTCATTGCCGCTGAACTGGGTCCTGATCTTGCAATTCCGTATGTCGTGAGCACTGTGTCAGAAACTACTGTGACGAATGGTATCGTTCCGCGCGTTGGCTTGACCGGATCTCAACTGGGTACGATCCGTGAGTTAGCGTATCCCAACCGTTCAAACGCGACTGACGATAGACAGGCCCAGCAGTACCTCGCCGATACCAATCTTGGCTTGATGCAAGCCGCGAGCGCGGCACGGCGCCAACGCCTGATTTCGAGCCAGAGACTGACTCGCATCAATGGTGCACAAGTGTTGCACGATAGTGTGCGCGATATTGACAAGTCCACGCTAGGCAATTTTGTGGAAAGTTTGGCGAATAATGTCGTCACGCCGCCCGTTTTCGATTCAGATTCTCGCGCACGCCGGATGATCGACGATGCACAAAATGCATTTGCGGCGTTCGAGTCGGGTGCCGCTGCGACGGCGCACGTGAGAGCTGGTGGGTTTGATACGCACGATGACCACGATGCGAATCACTATCCTCGCTTGATGAGCCATCTTTCGGCGATCGATTTCATCATTCAGGCGGCAATTGACCGTGGCTTTGGCGAAAACCTGATTATTGTCATGGGGTCTGATTTCGGGCGTACCAACAAGATCAACTCCGACGCCGGTAAGGACCACTGGCCGATCGGTAGCATGATGGTGTGGGGCGCACCTACATTCGTTGATGGAAACCGCGTCGTCGGTGGTACCGACAACGAACAGCGCGCATTGCAAGTGAATCCGTCGACACTGGCGATCGACGCTAATGGCGTCACGCTCTCACCTGAATATGTGCATCAATCGCTACGCCGATTGGCGGGTATTCATACCGGCGGTGTCGCAACTCAGTTTCCGTTCGACGAAGCGGCACTACGAATCTTCTCGTAGCCGTTTGATCGTGAGGTCGTCGAACACGACGGATCACGATGCAGCGTTGTCACCGTTTGCCTGATCACTGCGGCAAGCGTCGCGCTGCGCTGTACCTAATTGACAGCGCTGCAGGTCGCGATTCTGACAACACTCGTGCAAACGACGGCTATTTTGGTTAGCCTTCTTCCCGCGTGGTCGGTGCGACCGGTTTCGCGCAAGCCAACTCATCCACACCCAACGTGAAGGCAAACCATGGAAAATCTATTTGACGTCTCCGGCAAAGTGGCACTAGTCACAGGCGGCTCTCGCGGCATCGGCGAAATGATCGCCGAAGGCTATGTGAAAAATGGCGTCAAAGTCTACATCTCCGCGCGCAAGGCAGAGGCTTGCGATCAAACAGCAGATCGTCTGTCGGAGTTTGGCCAGTGCATCTCCGTGCCCGCTGATTTGTCGACACATGAGGGTATGGTCAAGCTCGTGACCGAGATCCGTGCGCATGAGAGCAAGCTCGACATTCTGGTGAATAACGCCGGTGCGACGTGGGGTGCCGCGTTCGATGAGTTTCCCGAAGTCGGTTGGGACAAGATCATGGACATCAACGTGAAGTCACCGTTCTTTCTCACCCAGGCGTTGATCGATCTGCTTGTAGAGGCGGGCGATCACGAAGATCCAGCGCGCGTTATTAACATTGGCTCGATTGATGGTCTGCATGTGTCGTCGCTGGAGACCTACTCTTACGCTGCCTCGAAGGCGGGCATCATCCATCTAACTCGCATGATGGCCAAAAATTTGGTCAAGCGGCACATCACCGTCAACGCTGTCGCGCCGGGGCCGTTCGAGAGCAAGATGATGGCGCATACGCTAGCGACACAGGGCGATGAGATTCGTGCGACGAACCCGCGCGGCCGCATTGGCAAGCCGTCCGATATGGCCGGCGTTGCAATCTACCTCGCGTCGCCTGCCGGGTCTTACCTCAACGGTGTGGTCATTCCCGTCGATGGCGGTATGTCACAGACGGTCTAACGGATGCGCGTCTCTGAGCATCGCAAATTTCAAATAACAAACGGACAAGATCTTGGAACTCATCGGAAAAATCACAACAGCATTGCCCGAAAAATCGGGTACCTCTTCGCGCGGCGAATGGCGTAAGCGAGAGTACGTCATCGAGATCCCCGGGGACTATCCAAAGCAGGTGTGTTTCATGGTCTGGGGCTACAAGATCGACCAGTTCAATATCACTGAAGGAGAGTCACTGACTGTCCATTTCGATCTCGAGAGCCGCGAGTACAACGGCCGGTGGTACACCGATGTGAAAGCCTGGCGCGTGGAACGCCCGGATACCGTTAGCGCGCCGGTATCGGAAGTGTCGCCACCGCCTATCGACGAGGCACCGCCGTTAGCCTTCGATGACGACATTCCGTTTTAGCGATTGCGGTCGAGCTCCCGCCCTTAACAACCGCTCCAGCCGGACTGGTTAGCCAGCGCCACCTTCGCCTGCGGCGGTTGACTGCAGCTGTACGTAGTTATGAATGCCCATCTTCTCAATCATGCCGAGTTGGGTCTCAATCCAGTCAACGTGTTCTTCCTCGGAGGTGAGGATTTTCGCGAACAAATCGCGACTGACGAAATCGCCAACGGATTCCGCGTGAGCGACGGCTTCTTTGAGGTCAGGAACGGCGATCATTTCCATTTTCAGATCGCAGTTCAGCAGTTCCTCAACATCCTCACCAATCATCAACTTCCCGAGATCTTGCAGATTCGGCAGACCTTCGAGGAACAGGATCCGTTCAATCACCCAGTCGGCGTGCTTCATCTCGTCGATCGATTCGTGATACTCGTAATCGCCGAGCTTGTGCATGCCCCAGTCCTTGAGCATCCGCGAATGCAGAAAATACTGGTTGATGGCGGTGAGTTCGTTCTTCAGGACGATGTTCAGATGCGCGATGACTTTAGCGTCGCCTTTCATGCGATGTCTCCGGGTAGCGTGGATTTGATGGGCGCATGATAGCGCTGCATGCGAGTCGTGCAAGCACATTCGGTTTAATGAAAATCACTATCATTTTCATTAACTTAAGCAATTGGTTTACGACAGGCTTTTGGTGCCTGAAACGCTCGACAAAGATTAAACGATGCGTCAGTTTGCGTGTTACGCCGACGCCGGGGTAGGTCGGTAGACGACAGGGCCACGGGCCGCTTTCGAGCTTGTTTGCGCAGCGCTGCGCTGCTCGGCCAGAACCTCTGCTGCTGCGCCCTCACAGCTGCCACAGCAGCTCGCCACGCCCAATGTGTCGCGAAGCTTGTCCACGGTGTCGACGCCCGCCGCAGCGGCGCTGCGGATCTGGCGGTCGGTAATGGCTTGGCATATGCAGATGTACATGATGTGACGAATATTAAATGCAAATGAGAATGATTGTCAATACCAATAGCATCTAAATGTGACGGCCGTCTCGACAGGCGCTTGCCAGGCTCATCGCCGTACGAAAGCAACACCGCGCATATGCAGTCGATGGCCAATCAAACAATGCAACGCCCGCTAAAGCCTCGTCGTCATTGGTCGCCCATATGTGACTGAGTAAAGGAAAAACGACGGTTCCTTTAACAGTTCTTAACGATGTTGTGAACGCTTTCCTGCCTATCCGGATCAGCGCATGGCACACTTGGGTTATTGTTTTTGATCGCATTGCATCACGGAAGACTGCAGGAATTCATCACTCGCCCATGGCATCAGACAAACAGCATTTACTCATCGTCGAAGACGACCCTGGCATGCAAAGCCAACTCAAATGGGCATTCGAGGATTACGAAATCGTTCAAGCGACTAACCGAACCGAAGCGATCGACGCCCTGCGTCGGTTCGAGCCGGCGGTTGTGCTGCAAGACCTCGGCTTGCCGCCCGACGAGGCAGGCGTTACGGAAGGGCTGCAGTGTGTCGAAGATATTCTTGGTCTGGCTCCCTACACTAAAGTAATTGTCGTCACCGGACATGGTGATAACGACAACGCGCTGAAGGCTGTGCGTGCCGGAGCTTATGATTTCTACCAGAAACCGGCCGACATGGACGTGCTGAAATTACTCGTCGGTCGGGCATTTACAGTGGCATCGTTAGAGGCGGAGAATCGTCGGTTACGTTCTGCCAGTAGCAATTCACCGCTTGATGGCATCATCGCGGTAAGTCCGCCGATGCTGAAGGTGTGTCGCATGATCGAGAAAGTGGCGCCGACTGACGCCACGACACTGCTGCTGGGCGAGTCCGGAACCGGTAAAGAAGTACTTTCACGTGCATTGCATGCGCTCAGCCCACGCGCCAAAGAGCACTTTGTTGCGATCAACTGTGCGGCAATTCCAGAGAACTTGCTGGAGTCAGAGCTGTTCGGGTTCGAGAAAGGCGCGTTTACCGGCGCAACCAAAACCACGCCGGGCAAGGTGGAGGTCGCGAACAAGGGCACGTTGTTCCTCGACGAGATCGGTGACATGCCGATGTCGTTACAAGCCAAGCTGTTGCGCTTTTTGCAAGAGCGCGTTGTGGAGCGAGTAGGCGGACGCGTTGAGATTCCCGTCGACGTGCGTGTGGTCTGTGCGACCAACCAGAACCTAAAGTCGCTGATCGAGAGCGGCGGATTCCGCGAAGACCTGTACTACCGCATCTGCGAAATAGAAATCGATATTCCGCCGTTGCGCGAACGTGGCAACGGTGTGTTAATGCTCGCGCGCTCATTGTTGACGTCGGCGGCGTCAAAACACAAGAAAGCACTGCGCGGCTTTAGTGAAGATGCGCGTCAGGCGATGATGGCGCATCCGTGGCCGGGCAACGTGCGTGAGCTTGCTAACAAGATTAACGGCGCCGTGATTATGGCAGACGGTCAGCACGTTACCGCCGAAGACTTAGGGTTAGATGTGCCGGACGAGTCGCAGAATCTGAACCTGCGGGCGGTGCGTGATGCCGCCGAGCACAACGCGACGCGTCAGGCGATGGTGCAGACAGCGGGCAACATCTCGCGCGCGGCTGCACTGTTAGGCGTGAGTCGCCCGACGTTGTACGACTTGCTGGAGCGGCACGCGATTGATGCTGCCGATTTCTCGCCGAGCTAGTCGACGGCTACCGCTCTTTAAAAGAGTCCGGGTTCAGGTCGTGACGCGCCAATAGCTTGTAGAAATCAGTACGGTTACGTTTCGCCAAGCGTGCTGCCTGACTCACATTGCCACCGGTGATTTGCAAAATCTGCGACAGGTAATTGCGAGTGAATTCGTCGCGTGCATCGGAGAACGATGGCAGCTTGTCGCCGTGCTCGCCAAGCGCATTTCGTACAAGCTCCACACTGATGACAGGTGAGTTCGACAATGCAACGTTTTGCCGCACAACATTAAACAGCTGGCGAATGTTGCCAGGCCACTCGGCCATCACTAGTAGCTCCAACGCCTCGGGTGCGTAGACTTTTCTGTCCGATGCGTTTTGCTCGGTCAGCTGACGCAGGAAATGTGAGACTAACAGCGGGATGTCTTCGCGACGTGAGTCCAGCGGTGGCATCTCGATGTTCACGACGTTTAATCGGTAGTACAGATCCTCGCGGAACTGGCCTTTGCTCATCAGGTCGCGCAGATCCCTGTGCGTGGCCGACAGCGTGCGAACGTTCACGGTCACCGACTCCGTGCTACCCACAGGACGCACTTGATTTTCCTGTAACACGCGTAGCAGCTTCACTTGCAAGCGCATCGGCATATCGCCGATCTCGTCGAGGAGCAAGGTGCCATTGTTCGCCGCCTGGAATAGACCTTTGTGCGCCGTGTTCGCGCCAGTGAAGGCGCCCTTGGCATGACCGAACAGCTCTGACTCGAGCAAGTTCTCCGCCATCGCACTGCAGTTAATCGCAACGAACGGTTGTTCGGCGCGTGGACTCGCGCGGTGGATCGCGCGCGCCAGTAATTCTTTACCGGTGCCAGACTCGCCGGTGATCAGCACACGTGCATCAGTGTCAGCCACCATCCGCGCTTGCGTCAGGCGATCACGCATTTGAGCGTTGCGCGTAATGATTTCAGCGGCCCATTCTTCCGTGCCGCCGGCAGACGTACCAGACACCTTAAGTGCTTTCTCGACGTGTGCGAGCAGCTCATCTTTTTCGATCGGCTTGGTTAAAAAACCGAAAGCGCCGCTCTTCGTGGCTTCAACGGCGTCTGGAATCGTGCCATGTGCGGTCATGATCAACACGTTCAGACCGGGAGCGCGCTGCTGCAATTCCTGCAGCAAACCAATGCCGTCCATCTTGTCCATGCGTAAATCAGAGATGACAAGATCCGGCTGAAAACGCCCCAGCACAGCTAACGCTGCCATGGCGCTTTCTACCGCTTCGACAATGTAGTTCTCGGCGCGCAGCCGAATGCTCATCAGACGCAGTAAGCCTGGGTCGTCATCAACCAGCAGGATGCGGCCGCGCTGACGCGGGGAGAGCGTGCTTCTATTGGCCATTGCCCGTGGTCTCGTTAGTCTGTGATCGGTTGCCAGCTGATTCATCGTTACGTTCCCGTATCGAGCGTTCGATCATTGTGATCGCCCGGAGTTTTTCTTCCGTTTCCGTCAGCGACGAGCGCAGACGCCGGTTGTCCTGCTGCAGCAGTGCGAGCTGGTTGCGCGCCGCTGCGAGCTCTCGCTCATTGTTTCGCGTCGCACTGCTGCTGGCCTGTCGTGCGGCGGACTCAACATTGATGCGCGAGCGCAGCAAACCCAAATGCACAGTAGCCAACAACCGCTCTTCCGGCTGCAGCCGCTCTGGCTCTAGCAACAGTGACGTCAACATGGCATCCGCCTGAGCAAGATCGGTTTGCGCGTGGCCTGGTGTGGCCATGGCCAATGCCAACCGCAACCGGTTGGTCGTTGTTGCCGCGCGACTGTGATCAAGGCTGAGTTCTCGCCACGTTCTGTCCTTGGCTGTTGCGTCAGTGCCAAGCAGCGTTTCAATGTCCGCAAGATAAACGCTTACCGGCGAGGTATCAACGCTAAGTTCTTGATTTGTCGCTATTTGGCGACGATCCATGACTTTACTGACAGCGCTGCAGCCTGCGATCAGGGTGCTGGCTGCTACCGCAATAGCCAGTCTGTGCAATCGATTTGGGTTACCCATTCGCCACGCGCCTTGCTTCGTTGGCATTCGCCGTCTGGGGAATCGTGATGCGAAAGTGTGCACCAGAAAATACAACGGTATCACCGCGACGCGTTCGCACCGCTTGCTGTTCATCGGAAATCTCCACAAGGCCATCATGAGCCTGAACACATTCGAGTACAACTGACAAACCGATGCCCGTGCCGGCCACCAATCCTCCCTGTGGTTGTTCTCCTTGGTAAAAAGCGTCGAACACTTTCTTGCGTTCGGCCATTGGAATGCCTGGGCCCTGATCGGCCACTTCGATCGTAAAGTGACCGTCGCCGCGCAGCGTGCGAATCAGGATTGCGCCATCCTGAGGTGAAAACTTCAAGGCATTCGAGATCAGATTGTCGAGTACGGTGCGAATCATCTCACGATCCGCAAAAGCCTGAATATCATCGAGGTTGGACAACAGTCGAATCTGTTGGCTACGAATGCTCAGTGCATGCACTTTTAACACCGACTCTACGACGGCACGCAACGGAAAGTCGCTGCAGGTCAGCACTTCATTGCGGCTTTGCCACGCGCTGAAATTCAACAGGTTCTCGATGAGGCGTTGAAGGCGAATACCGTTACTGCGCAGGATGTCGGTGACTTCCTCTTGCGGTGCGTCGAGCGGACCTACCGAGCCGTCCAACAACAGCTCCGTGCCCTCGCGAATATTGGCTAGCGGTGTTTTGAGTTCGTGCGACATATGGCGCAGGAAACGGTTTTTTTCCTGTGCCAGTTCGAGCAAACGGCGTCGTAGCCATTCGAGCTGGCGGCCTAATGCAACGAGATCCGCAGGGCCGCTAACGGTGATATTGCGTGAGAACTGACCTTCGCCGAGTTGGTTGATGGCGCGATCAAGGACGCGAATCGGCTTGGATACCCGCCAGGTGACAAACGCCATGGTCACTACGCTAATCGCGGCGAGCACGAGTGCCTGCCACAGCAGCGCCGTACGCGTTTGTTCAGCATCCACCTGCAGCTCTTTGAGTTGTCGGTCAATGTTGCTGTTGAACAGCCGCTGTAGTTGCTCGGCATCCGTCAGCGCACTGGTGAAACGCCCAATCGCCGCGGCAGAGGCTTCCGAGTTTTCAGCGCGCCGCTGCGCGCCAATCAGCAGCTGGCCAATATTGTCGTCAATACGATTGAGCAGCGCAGGCTCCTCGGGGCCGCTGGCGTAGCTGCGCAACGCCGACGTGGCCTGTACGGCCGTTTCGCTATCGTTGCGCAGAAATTCCAGTAATTCGGGGTCTTCTGATACCTGATACTGACGCGCGACGCGTTCCATGTTGCTCAGCTGTTCTTGCAGCTCTCTGGAATTCTGTGTGGCTTCCACGCCTTCAACGATCAGTGACTCGCTGCGATTGGTGAATCTGTCGAGCTGCAGCAACGCCCAGACGAGCGCAACCATCAAAGGCAACATGATGCAGGCATAGCCAAGCAGCACTAATGCATTGATCGATCGCGGTCGCGGAAATCGGAACCCAGCCATTGTTTATTCTTCGTCAGTCTTGCCAGTACGCGTTCGCGTCCTTGGCAGCGATCTTGCGCTCCCAGGCTAACGCGGAGCTCACGATAGCATCCAGATCGTCGTGTTGCGGTTGCCACCCCAGAATCTTTCGTATGCGATCCGCTTTGGAGATCAGGCTGGGTGGATCTCCGGCGCGGCGACCTTCCTCAATGATGTTCAACGGTTTGCCATTGGCTTTCTCAACGGCGGCAAGCAATTCGCGCACGCTGTAACCATGCCCGTAACCGCAGTTCAGCGTCACAGGCGCGCCACCAGCACGCAGGTAGTCCAGCGCTTTGAGGTGTGCGCTCGCCAAGTCCTCTACATGAATGTAATCGCGCACACCGGTACCGTCTTCGGTAGGGTAATCAGTGCCATAAATCTTGACGCTATCGCGTTTGCCAACTGCAGCCTCACAGGCCACTTTTGTCAGCAACGTCGCGTTAGGCGTTGACTGACCAATGCGACCCTCGGGGTCACAGCCGGCAACATTGAAGTATCGCAGTACGGTGTAACGTGGCCCTCCGGCGGCAGCGAGATCACGAAGCATCCATTCGGTCATGAGTTTTGATGTGCCGTACGGGTTGATCGGCTGTGTTGGGTCGTCTTCGCTGGCAACGCCGGTCTGCGGCACGCCGTAAACGGCCGCTGTTGACGAAAACACGACGTGCTCAATGCCATGCCGATGCCCGGCCTCGAGCAGTGTGCGTGAGGCTGCCGTATTGTTTGCGTAATACTTAAGTGGGTTCTCAACAGACTCCGGTACGACGGTATGCGCTGCGAAGTGCATGATCGTGTCGATGTCATGCTCGTCGAACAGGCGATCGAGGAGTTCTTCATCGCCGGTATTGCCGATCACCGTTGTACCGCTCGTTACGGCTTTTTCGAAGCCCGTGTACAGGTTGTCAAGTACGACGACGGATTCGGCGCGCTCGCCGAGCTGTCTGACAACATGGCTGCCAATGTAGCCCGCGCCACCTGTGACGAGAATTTTCTTCTTACCCATAGCCAAGGTTCCTGTGATCTTATCCCGCCATGATAGCAGCGCGGATATTACAAGCCGTAGCCTTTGTCGCAGTTTTGAGTCAGGGACAGGTGTTTTTCCGTGATTTGTCCGCTGGAACGAACTTGCGCGACGCGCTAGGCTCTAATTCATATATTTTGAGATTACGCCTATCCCGGGGTCTGGTCGGGGGGAGAGCTACATGCCACATTCGGATATCACTCAGGTGCGCCGCAACACGCGCCACGGATTCACGTTGCTGACGGCAGCGCTGCTGCTCGTCGCCTGTGGCGGCGGCGGGGGTGGTGACAGCACGCCGACACCGCCGACAAATACCGCGCCTAACGTCACGGCGTCGGCCGCACAGACCGTACCGCGGAATACCGCGGTCACATTGAGCGCCGCTGCGTCCGATTCGGGTGGCACAGCTGGCCTGAGCTTTGAGTGGGTGCAGACTGCAGGTACGGCTGTCTCGCTGAGTGATGCGATGACCTCCGACGCCACGTTCACATCGCCAGACGTTGCTGCGGATGAAGTGTTGATGTTCGAGGTGACGGTGACCGATGCTGGCGGTTTGAGCGATACCGATACGACAGACGTCACCGTGCTGCGCAATGTAGCGCCAGTCGCTGCGGCGGGTGATGATCAAAACGTGGAACAGACTGACACCGTCACGTTGTCTGGTGGCGCAACGGACGATGACCCAATAGGCGAGCTGACGTTCGCGTGGACGCAGACCGCCGGGCCCGTTGTGACCATTGATCGCCCGGATGCCGCAGTGGCGTCGTTCGTAGCCCCTGGCGTGACCGGGATCGCGTCATTGACATTCCGACTCACCGTCACCGATGCGTTCGGCGAAGTCTCGGTCGACGAGATCGTGGTACAGGTGTTCGAAGATCTCAATGCCTCATCCGTCAGCGGTAAAGTTGAATACCAGTTTGTACCGTTCTCGAATGGCGCTTTGAGTTACGGCCAGCAAGAGATGCGGCCAGTGCGCGGTGCCACGGTGCAGGTGATTGATGCGGGCGATGGCAGCACAGTGCTCGGTCAGACCGTCACGAATGATACGGGCGACTACGTGATTGCAACGACGGTCGCCAGCAATGTCTTCCTGCGCGTGCGAGCAGAGCTCAAACGTACCGGTACGCCAGGCTGGGACGTTGAAGTTCGCGACAACACGGGGCAGGCAGCGACACTTGCGCTAGCGAATCGTCCGTTGTACGTGCTTGATGGCACGCCGTTCAATACTGTGGTTGGCCCGCAGACGGTTGATCTGCAGGCGATGTCGGGTTGGGGTGGCGCATCCTACACCGGCACGCGCGCCGCAGCGCCGTTCTCTGTACTCGACACGATTTACAGCGCGATTCAGCTTGTCATCGGTGCTGATCCAAATGCTGTGTTTGCACCACTTGATGCGTTCTGGAGTGTGAACAATTCGCCCACAGTGAATGCCGGTGGCATTGACGATGGTGAACTGGGCACGTCGTTCTATCGCGGCGATCTCGATTCGCTCTTCCTGTTAGGCGAAGAGGACACTGATACAGAAGAGTTCGATATCTTTGTTGTCGCGCATGAGTGGGGTCACTATTTCGAAGACAACTTCTCTCGTTCCGACAGCGTTGGCGGCTCGCATAGCTTGTCTCAGCGTCTGGACCCGCGTTTGGCCTTCGGTGAAGGTTTCGGCAATGCGGTCTCCGCCATGATTAATGAGGGTGATACGTATTTCGATACGCAGGGCGCGCAACAGGGTAGTGGTTTCTCGTTTAGCCTTGAGAACAACGCGGCATCCGCAACGAACCGCGGTTGGTTCAGCGAGCGCAGCGTGCAAGTCGTGCTGTACGACATTTTTGATTCTGATGCCGATCTGTTTGATGACGTCTCGCTGGGCTTTGGCCCGATTTTCGATGTGCTGACGAATGAGCAAGCCGATGGCGTGCCGTTCACAACGATCTACCCGTTCATCGAAGCGTTGCGTGCGCGTAACCCGGGCGCCGTTACCCAGATTGATGCGTTGCTTGCAGCGCAGCGTATCGTTGGCGACAACGACGGCTATGGCACCAATGAGACGGAATCGGCCGGTCGACCCAACGTCACCTTGCCGATCTACACGGTGATCACGCCAGACGGTACGCCGCAAGAGGTTTGCAGCAGCAATGTTTTCGATCCCGATGAAGACGGCAACAAGCTTGGTATTCGACGCTTTGTGCGCTTCACGATCGCAGCGGCAGGTACGTATAACGTCGCTATCGTGACCAACAATCCACCGGCGACGGGCCAAAGTGATCCGGATGCGTTTGTATTCGACGGGCCTAATCTTGTTGGGGGTGGTAACAGCGGTGTCGCCGATCGCGAAGACTTCACGTTAACGAACTTCCAGCCTGGTGAATATGCCATGGAAGTCTACGAATTCTCTTATTTGCGTGGCTCGACGCCTGCGATTACGCAGCCTGATAGCCTCACCTGTTTCGACATCACGATCAGCAATTGATTTGCCTGGATCAAGGACTAACATCATGAACAGAATGATTCCTGGTTTTATAGTAGCGGTGGCACTGGCCGGATGTGGCCAGCAGCCTGGTTCGTCCAACGTTGTCGTCGCTGCGACGCCTGCACCGACAAAGGCTGAGATTGATGCAACGCATATGCACGGCGACAGCATCGGCAAGCCGACACTGCCGATCACGTTTGCGTATGACTACACAACGCCGACCGTTGGCGAGCCCATGACTGTATCCGTCAGCGTGGATAGCGCCGATATTTCGGCGATGTCGATGCGCGTATCAACGCGCGGCGATATCGCTGTGTCGAAATCTACGCCGGATGCTATTCCAATGAAGGCGAACGGCATTGACGCGGCGAGCGAGACGCTCGACATCGTGGTTACGCCGTCCGCAGAAGGGCGCAGTTACCTCAACGTCATTGTGTCGGGCACCTACGAGGGTCAACCGGTGACGAAAGCGGTCTCGATACCGATTCAGATCGGGCAGGGCGGGCCTACGCTGAAGTCGAACGGCACGATTATCGAGACCGATGTTGAGGTCCTTTCGTCAATGCCAGCGTCACAAACCGTAAAATCCGGTACCGACCCAGAATAGCCAAGTCGGGAATTTTTTCCCACCCAATATCCAAAACGGGATTTACTTCACAGTAAATTAATTACTTAGCGTCTATTGTTCACGCTCGCTGCCATGGGTTTGGCGGCGGATCACCTCTGGGTAGCGCGTGAGCAAAGACGTTTTCTTTGCCAATAAGCTGTCTTCCGGTGGTGTTTCGATCGTGCCATGGAAACGGCAGCCGCTCTGACATAAAGCAGCAATTGGCAGGCCATGCACCCGATTTTAAAAGC
>JBCBZK010000213.1:0-2159 GCA_039815365.1 Pseudomonadota bacterium
ATGCCGCACAAAGTCAATCCGATCGACTTTGAAAACGCAGAAGGAAACCTCGGCGTCGCCAACGCACTGTTGACACATTTTGCAGAAAAACTACCGATCTCTCGCTGGCAACGCGACCTGACTGATTCCACGGTACTGCGAAATCTTGGCAGCGCGCTGGGCTACGTCCTCATTGCGAACGCATCGTTGCAGCGCGGCCTTGGCAAATTGCGCGTGAACCCCGAACGCATGGCACAGGACCTGGATAACAGCTGGGAAGTGCTGGCAGAGCCGATACAGACAGTGATGCGTCGTTATGGAGTCGCAGACGCGTATGAACAACTCAAGACGCTGACACGCGGTGAGGCGATGACTGCAGCCGTGCTCCGTGAGTTTGTCGATACGCTGGACGTACCGGACACCGCTCGCGAAGCGCTAGCCACACTGACGCCAGCGACATACACGGGCATCGCCGAGCAACTCACGCTCGAATTGCTGGATGCACGCAGCCAGAGCTGACGTCGCAATGACGATGACATTGCGATGGCCTGCACCGCTCACGTGCCCTGCAGATTTTCTCGCGACGCACTGGCAGCGTAATGCGGTGCTGTTGCCACAAGCGCTGAACGTGGCGCCCATGCTCGATGCGAACGATCTTGCCGGTCTGGCGACCTTCGACGACGTCGAATCGACACTGATCGAGACACAGCATGGAAACGGCAACACCACTTACAAGATCACCAACGGACCGTTCAGCGATGCGCAGCTTGCCGCGCTCGGCGAGCGCGATTGGACTTTGCTCCTACACGACGTCGATACACACGTGCCCGAAACCGCACAATTGTTTGACGCACTGGATTTTCTGCCGAGCTGGCGCATCGATAACCTCATGGTGAGCGTTGCCGCGCCGGGCGGTTCGGTCGGACCGCATGCCGATAGCTATGATGTGATGCTCTTGCAAGGCACCGGGACACGCCGCTGGCAGCTCGCGCCAGCGGGTAACGGAACGCGAATCGCAGATCATCCGCTTCGGCTGCGCCAAGATGTCACGTTCGAACACAGCCACGACACGCGCTGCGGAGACCTGCTTTACGTGCCGCCCGGTGTGATTCACCACGGCGTGGCGCAAACACTCTGTACGACGTGGTCGCTTGGCATGCAGGCACCACTGTTGTCTGACCTTGCGATGTTGGCCGATGGGCGGCTGCAAACCAAAGCCAAGCACAGCGCCAGATATCGGGACGTTGCGCTGCCCGCGCGCCAACGCGGCGAGATACTGCGCGTGGACGTTGAACATCTGCCGATCGCGGATACCGACCCCGATGCACTGATCATCGCGCTTGGTGTGTTAACAACGCAGGTGAAAGCGCATTTGCGCACGGACCCGCAAGCCACCGCGCCGACGATGATGCGCTCGCCAGGTAGTCGCCTTGCATGGGCAACCACCAGCGACGGCGTCGTCGTATTTGCCAACGGCCAATACCTTCACACCGATCCACACGCAGCCAGTGCCGTCGTCGCTGTGTTAAGCAGCGGGCGATGGCGCGGCGACGATGACGATGTCACCCGCTGGCTCGCCTCAACCGGGGCATTGATGCCCGTGACTGAGACGACCACTACCGGGACAGGCGGCACAAGCTATGACAGACATTAGGATCATCCGCGCCACCTGGGAGGACCAACGCGCCGCAATCAAACAGGTGCGGCAGCGGGTTTTCATTGAAGAACAAGGCGTTACAGCCGCTGACGAGTGGGATGATCAAGACGATTGCAGCCACCATGTCCTCGCGTTGACAGCAAATCGTGACGTGGTCGCTACAGGAAGATTGCAACGCGACGCTAAGATTACGCGCATGGCAGTACTCTCTGGCTGGCGTGGTCAAAGAGTCGGTGCTGCAATTTTAACGGCGTTGCTCGACATCGCCGCGGAGCAAGGCATGGAAGGCTTGTGGTTGCATGCGCAGCAAAGCGCCATAGGTTTTTATCAACGATATGGTTTCGTCAATGAAGGCGAACCATTCGATGAGGCGGGTATTGCGCATGTGACCATGCGTCGGCACAACATTTAGTCCGGCCCCGCTGAACGCCGGCATGCCGGCATCTGACGGGGTGAAGAGAAGCGGGCAATGACAGCAGCCGAGCCGGTAACAAGACAAGGCGAACGATGGGTCCTCTCAACG
>JBCBZK010000093.1:0-13647 GCA_039815365.1 Pseudomonadota bacterium
CACTGTGAATGGCGACGACGTCCATTGAGTCTGTATCCAGAAACAACGCCTTGACCGACTGCGTGCCAAGATCAATGCCAAGCGCGATCGTCACGTGCTGGCTTCCTGGCTTCGCCGAGCGCGACGTATCAACGTCTCGTCGCTCGGCATCAGCTCTTGGACCATTGAATGTCGTCCATCTGCTCTAGCTCGACGCCACGCGTTTCGCGCACCGCGAAAGCGACGAAGAACACCGATACGACAGCGAAGAAACAATAAATGCCGTAAGCGCCAGCCAGCCCGATAGAGGTGAGCAGGATCGGGAACGTCATCGTGATTGCGAAATTTGTCAGCCATTGCGACAGTCCGCTGATTGCCAGTCCTGACCCACGCAATTGGTTCGGGAACATCTCGCCCAACATGACCCACATCACGGGTCCCCAAGAAAGATTAAAGAAAAACACATAGGCGTTGCCGGCAATCAGCGCGACGCGCCCCATGGTCAGTGACAATGACAGCTGCCCGGCTGTATCGATATCGGCTGAGGAGAACGCGACAACCATCGCGAGCAATGTCGCCGCCATGCCCGCCGAACCTAACAGCAAGAATGGTTTGCGACCCACGCGATCGATCAGTGCGAGCGTGATGACGACCGCGAGAATACTGAGTGCGCCCGAGATCACGTTAATCAGTAATGCGTCGCTTTCGGTGAAGCCAACCGATTGCCAAAGCACCGCGCCGTAATAGAAAACGACATTGATGCCAACCAGCTGTTGGAAGGCCGCAAGTCCAATGCCAACCCAGACAATCGGGCGCAACTTTGTACTGCCGGTCACCAGAAGATCTTTGAGTGACGGTGCATGATCTGCCGCTAGCGATGCCTGAATATCGGTAACCTTGCGCGCGCCGGCATCCTGACCGGCAAGTCGTGTCATGACTTTTGCTGCGGCGTCGAGGTTACCAACCGATACCAGATAGCGAGGGCTTTCGGGTATCAGCAACAGCAATAGGAAAAAAGCCACTGCTGGCACGACTTCTACCCAGTACATCCATCGCCAAGTCTCATAGCCAAGCCAAAACTCTGCGGTTGCCGAGCCAGCAATGTCGGCGAGAAAGTAGTTGCTAACGAATGCGATGAACAAACCGGCAATGATTGCGATCTGTTGGATGGTTGCGAGAGCGCCGCGAAGCCGTGCCGGTGCGATTTCGGCGATATAGGCGGGCGCCATGACGCTAGCGGCACCAACTGCCAGACCACCCAGCACACGATAGATCACAAACTCGAAAGACGACGCGGCAAAACCGGACCCTAATGCGCTGACCAGAAATAGGATCGCAGCGATGATCATCATGGCCCGTCGACCGTAGCGATCGGCAAGCCGTCCGGCGAAGAAGGCGCCAACAGCGCTGCCCAGCAGCATGGATGCGACATTGAACCCGGTCGCTGCAGAGTCCGACTGGAAGGCGACCTGCAAGCCAGTGACGGTGCCGTTGATCACACCGCTATCAAAACCAAACAGGAAGCCGCCAATCGTTGCGACTGCGCTGATCAGTATGATGAATGGCAGGTTTTCACCGCCGGATATCTGCGTGCCGTTGTCTGACGATGCCATGAATGCCCCCAAGATGGCGATGTATTAGCGGCAGAGTGCATCATTATTGACAACCTTGTCAATCAGGCATGGGCGGCGTTAGTGTGTCTCGGTTGGTGGTGGCGCAGAAGACTGTCGAACAATCATCTCGTGGGCGAGCTGCACATGCTGAGGCTTGCCGGGTTCCGGCGTACTTGCTTCAAGTAGTAAATCTACCGACCGCTCTGCCATACGGGCTGTTGGCTGGCGGATCGTTGTTAGCTGCGGGCAGATCGCTTGAGCGATCTGCGTATCGTCAAAGCCGACGACAGAAAGTGCGTCAGGTACGGTCAGACCGCGCTTGTAGGCAACTGCCAAAGACGCCGCGGCCATGTCATCGTTGCTCGCAAAAATGGCCGTGGGGTGAGGATCGATCGACAGCAAAGATTCTGCTTGTTCAAGCCCTGACTGATACGAGAAATCGCCGTGCATGATGAGCGTGTTGTCGCGTTTGATCTTCTTCGTCGCGAGCGCGCGCAGATAACCGTCAAGACGCAGTTTGCTCACGCCGTGATTGTCCGGACCCTGAATGAACCCGATGCGTCGATGTCCGATCGACAGCAAGTGATGGGTAATCTCAAAGGCCGCTTGTTCGTCATCCATCGACACTGACGAGGCACGGTCAGGCTCGATGTGAGGCGCTATACGCACGTAATTAATGCGATAGGCGTCCAGCATATCGAGAATACGTGTGTCGTCCGACAACGGCGGCGTCAGCAATGCCCCTAGCAGATGAGGTTCGCTGATCAGCGTTTTCACGCTGCGTTCGTAATCGGTGCAGTCTTCAACAATCAGGTGGCATCCATCGTGCCGGCAACGCTCAAGCGCGCCAAGCTGAATATCGGTGACATAGCCGATGCTCGGGTTATGAAACAGCAGTGCGATGAATTGTGGCTCTTGTGTGCGCAACGTGCGAGCGAGCCGATTCGGCTGATAACCGAGCTTGGCGACTGACGCCATTACCGCGTTGCGCGTGCGTTCGCGGACGTTGGATTCGTTGTTGAGAACGCGCGACACCGTCTTGAACGACACACCGGCATGGCGTGCGACATCCACGATGGTGATCTTTGAATTCCTGGTCGTTTTGTCGTCGTCCTTACGGCTCATAACGGTGTGTGTCTCGCAGTCTGGTTTTTCTCGTTAGCCTGTATTCGTGTGCCAGCTCATAGCAACATCAGTGTGCCTGCGGGCGCCACCCCGGACCGACGCTGTGCTTTTCGCAGCATCAACGCTGCGAAGTATCCCAGAGTTTGACAACCTTGTCATCTGTGCCTAGAGTGGCGCGACCATGCACCGGCTGGCAGTGCGTTTTCGACCATTGCCCCGCTGCACGACAATCGCAACATACGGTGGGGCAGCAGATGAACGTGATTTCGCTCGGACGTCGGTTACGGATGCGTAGCGCATTCGTTGGTGTGGCTATGGCAATGGTGTGCGCGAACGGTGCGGCCCAGCAATCGGACTACTTCGATCCAACGCTCTCGCCCGAGACGCGCGCAGCCGATCTGCTGCAACAGATGACGTTGGAAGAGAAAATCGCCCAACTGTCGTGTGTCTGGATGCAAAAGAGCACGTTTCTGGACGAGGACGGAAACTACGCGATCGACAAGATGCGGCGCGCGTTTCCCCACGGCGTCGGCTGTGTCGCCAGACCGCAGGACCGGGTCGGGCTTGGCGAGCCGGGCGAGATTGCCGCGCGTGATGCTACCGAGACAGTAGCGCTCGTCAATGCGATTCAACGTTACATGATCGAAGAGACGCGATTGAAACTGCCCGTGCTGTTCCATGAGGAAGGTCTTCATGGTTTTCAGGGTAGAGACGCCACCGTGTTCCCACAATCGATTGCGCTTGCCAGTACCTGGGACCCTGAGCTGGTTGAGCAAGTGTATGCCATTACCGCGCGCGAGATTCGGGCGCGCGGCGTGCATCATGTGCTCTCACCGGTGGTCGACGTTGCGCGTGACCCGCGCTGGGGTCGCATCGAGGAGACGTATGGTGAAGATCCATACCTCGTCTCACGGATGGGTGTCGCTGCAGTGCGTGGTTTCCAGGGTCGACAATTTCCGATTGGACCGGACCGCGTGCTGACAACGTTAAAACATATGACGGGTCATGGTGAGCCTGAGGCAGGCATGAACGTCGGGCCAGCGCATGTCTCTGAGCGAACCTTGCGCGAGATTTTTTTCCCGCCGTTTGAGGCCGCTATCAAAGAGGGTGGCGCCGCGTCGGTAATGGCGTCATACAACGAGATTGACGGTGTCCCATCACATGCGAGCGAGTTCTTGCTGCAACAAGTGTTGCGCGACGAGTGGGGATTCGATGGCTTGGTCGTGTCGGACTATTTCGCGATTGATGAGCTCGAAAGCCGACATGCGGTGGTCGGGAATTTAGGTGAGGCTGCAATCACGGCGCTGCGCACTGGCGTTGATCTGGAGACGCCAGATCCATCGGCCTATCCGCTGCTGTTACAGGCGGTCCGGTCCGGTGCGCTGGACGAGGCTGTGATCGATCGCTCGGTGCGCAATGTGCTTATCGCGAAATTCCGCGGCGGTGTGCTTGAGTCGCCGTACGCCGATGCTGCCGCTGCCGAGGCGATTACCGGCAACGCCGAAGCACGGGCGCTCGCGCTCGATGCTGCTCGCAAGGCGATTGTGTTGCTCAAAAACGAAGACAGCGTGCTGCCGCTTGACCGCAGCGCACTCAAGAGAATTGCTGTTATCGGGCCTAACGCTAACGAGACGATTCTTGGCGGTTACTCCGATGTTCCGCGCCAAACCGTGAGTGTGCTCGACGGGATTCGCGCTGCGGCGGGTGACGACATTCGCGTCGACTATGCAGAAGGCGCGCGCATCACAGAAGGGCGCAGTTGGTGGAAAGATGAAGTGACGTTCGTTGAGCCGGCGGACAACGCCAAGCGCATCAAAAAAGCAGTGCGCCTTGCGCGCAAGGCGGATGTCATTGTCGCCGTGATCGGTGGCAACGAAAGCACCAGTCGAGAAGCATGGGGAGAGCAACATCTGGGTGACCGGATCAGCCTGCAACCGGTCGGCGAACAGACGGAGCTCGTTGAAGCGCTCGTGAACACCGGTAAGCCGGTTGTGCTCGTTTTGATCAATGGCAGACCGCTGGCGGTTACTGAGCTGTCACAAAGCGTTCCCAGTGTGATTGAAGGTTGGATACTCGGTCAGGAGACTGGCACGGCGATGGCCGAGGTGTTGTTCGGCGAATACAACCCGGGCGGCAAACTGCCGGTGACAATCCCTCGATCGGTCGGTCATTTGCCGGCCTACTACAATCACAAACCAACCGCGCGGCGCGGCTATGTCGATGACAGCGCAGGGCCACTGTTCGCGTTCGGGTATGGCCTGAGCTACACCGAGTTTGCGTTCGACGAGCCGCGCGTTGATTCGCCGCAGATCACATGGGGCAGTGACATCAACGTTCATGTTCGCGTGACCAATGTAGGCGAACGCGTCGGGGATGAAACGCTGCAGCTCTACATTCGCGATGCCGTTAGCAGCGTGACGCGCCCTGTGAAAGAGTTGAAAGCGTTCCAACGTATTACGCTTGCGCCCGGTGCGTCGCGTGACGTGACGCTAACCGTACCGTTCAATGCGTTGTCGTTCATCGGGCCCGATATGCTCAGCGTTGTTGAGCCTGGTGAATTCGAGTTAATGATCGGGCCAAGCTCTGATGATGTGCAAAGCGTCTTTGTTGAGTTGCAGGCGGCGGAGTAGATCGTGACTAGCAGTTGTTGTATGGGTCGAAACCGCCTGAGGCTTCCTCAAGTAGCTGCAGCTCTTCCGATACCTGCTGCGGGCTGAGCTCTGGTTTTTCCAACATCACCTGAATCATCTGTGTTGATACCAATGACAACTCCTCCGCGGCATCCGGTGTTTGTTCGACAGCGTAACGCGCATGATCGGCGTTGCGTTGCGGTGCCGACTGACCTGTGCTTCCGGCGAGTGCTGCCTTTAACTCATCGCCGCGAACAACTTCGAACGAATCGTTCTTGCGATCGTGCGCGAGCAACCCGTTTTGCGATGTTTCAAGCTGCTGTAGTTGCATCCGCGTCGTGCCTTCGTCGGCTTCCAGCATGACTTCCAGCATCATCGTCGACACCATTTCAAGCTCGACGGATTCGACGGTGTCCACCCAGACTGTGCCGCCAACATCATTGGTTTCGACTTTCGGTCGCCTGACAAGACGAATGGTGCTGGTAATGTCGCTGGTCATTGCGTACTCCGAATCAGAAAAGCGCTCTCGCGCCGAATCCAGGGATTTGGCGGTTGTCGGGTTATCGGCAGTTATGGCGATTTATGAAGCGCTGTTGGGTTATGCCCATTCAATGTCGTCTCTGTTTCGCTGTGCACCGTATGAAATGCGGCGCACTTGTTCCTACCACCGCGCTCGGGGAGCGCGACGAGTCGAAATCTATCGCTAAGGACGTGTTATGAAGTTTCCACTGTTATTGAGCGTTGTTGTGCTGTTGATGTCCGCATCGAGTGCTGTTGCCGATACATTCGAAACACGCAGATGTATCAACATGGGCAACGCGCTTGATGCGCCGACCGAGGGTGAATGGGGTCATACGATTGAGGCCGCCTCGTTTCAGCGAATTGCGGCTGCCGGCTTCGATACTGTCCGCATCCCGGTTCGCTGGAGTGCCCACACCGGCAACGCGCCGGACTTTACGATTGATCCTGAGTTTTTCGCTCGCGTCACCGACGTCATTCAACAGGCGCTGGCGAACGATCTGCAAGTCATCCTCAACATTCATCATTTCGACGCGCTCAACGCAGCGCCTGAAGACAATCGCGAGAAATTCCTCGCGTTGTGGTCGCAAATCGCCGAGCGCTACAAGGCACTCCCCGAGAGCGTCTATTTTGAAGTGATCAATGAGCCTAACGATAATTTCGAGGGCGACGTCATGCGCTCAATCGTGACAGCGGGTTTCCAAAAAATTCGCGAGACGAACCCGACACGTATTCTCATCATGGGTGGCGATAACTGGTCGAGCATTCGCTCGCTGTCAACGATTCCGACGATTGATGATCCCAATCAGGTACACACGTTTCATTACTACGACCCATTCAAATTCACACACCAAAAAGCGAGCTGGACGCAGCTCAAGAACAGCGGCATTGTGAATTGGGGGAGCAAGGTGGATCGCGAGGAGCTACAAAGCGCGGCTGACTACGCGAAGCAAGTGCAGGATGAACGCGGCATCCCAGTGTTCCTCGGCGAGATCGGCGCTTACGAGCAGGCACCTTATGACGACGTTGTAGCCTACACCCGGCAAACGCGTGAAGCGTTTGAAGCCGCGGGCATCAGTTGGTGCGTCTGGAGCTTTACCGCGACGTTCCCGTTTTTTGACTCAGGCACGCAGCAGTGGGACATCAATAAACTTGCAGCGCTCGGCTTGTCTGCGGACGGCAGCAGCGCACCGGGCCCGACGGCCAAAGCACGCGACGATGCCGCAGGACCAGAAGATTTTGCCGGCCAGACATTAGAGGACGCATTTAATCATCTGCGCCGTTATGTGGGGCACGACGGTGAGCTGATGATGTCGCCATTCCCTGATCAACTCACGCACTACGGTGCGATTAAAGTGAAGCAGAGAAAAGATACGTCTGTCCCTGGCGCTGCTGCGATGCAAGCGAAGGTCACCAGAGTCGGCGCGAACCCGTGGGACGCCGGATTGTCCGGGCCGTTAGCGGTCTCGATAAAGCAGGGCGATACACTCGTGATGGCCTATTGGGCGCGGGTGACCAAAGGCGAAGGCGTGATCACGAACGCAGGTTTGCAAATGAATGCGGAACCTTACACGCCGCTAGGGCCGTTGCAGCCGGCAACGCTCAGCGCCGAGTGGCAACGCTTTACAGTGACAGCCGTGGCAGACCGCGACTATGCGGCGTCGGAGGTGGGCTACACGATGCAGCTGGCTGGCGCCAAACAAACTTTGCAGTTCGGACCTGTGTTCGTTATGAATCTCGGACAAGGTATCGGCGAATTGGCGTTAGGGTCGGCGAGATAGCGTGGATACAGGCGCAATCCGAGTTCGTTACTGACGCCATTGCATAGCATCGTGCCACTGCCAATAACGAATTGCCTGTTGTGAAAACCAATGCGCCAGAGCATGTGCCCTGGCGCAATGGTGTCACGTAAAAAGACGCGCTGGTAAACAACGCGCCGATTCTATGCGTTCGCCTAGAAGCGGAAGTCCGCCGAGACACGGAAGTTGCGTGGAATACCCGGTTGCACCCAAACGTTCGCGAATGAGTTCGTGTAGAACTCTTCGTCGAACAGGTTGTTTGCTTCAACGCGCAGTCCGAACGAGTCTGAGTATTCGTAACTCGCTGCGAGTCTGGCTGTCGTGTAGCTCGGCAGACGGAAGTCCTGACCAAACTCGCCGCTTCTATCGCCGACGTGTGTAACGCCACCGATCAGCGTCAGCGGTCTGCCACTCAGTTGCATCTCTTGAGCGACCTGCAAGCTAAATTGCTGCTCTGCAACGTTCAGCATATCGGAACCGGCTGGGATGAACACAAACGAAATAAAGTCGGTGTAATCGTTCTTCGTTTCGGCGTCCACATAGGCGTATGACAGCCACATGCTGAGTGAGTCGGTGACGTTGCCGACCAAGTCCAACTCAAAACCCTGGCTGCCTGCCGCGCCAACCGCTGTTGGGTTGAAGTCTGCATCAAAGGTCGCGATGTTCGACTGATCGACATCAAACAGGGCGAAGGTACCTACCAGCGCGCCGTCGTTCATCGCGAACTTCACACCGACTTCGGTAGACTCCGAAATGTTCGGGTCAAGACCATTCTCGTCGGTCGCGCCAGACAGCGGACGGAAGTTCTCGCCATATACCGCGTACAACGAAACGTTCTCCGTTGCTTCGTACACCACACCAAATTGCGGGCTAACGCGTGTTTCTGAGTAATCAGACTGGGTTCCCGACAAGCGGTTGTCCAGCGATTGCTCGTAGTCATCAAAACGCGCGCCAATGCGAACGTCCAAACGCTCCGTCAGGCTGATCTGGTCCTGAATATAAAGACCCACAGATTCTTGCGTTTCAAGACGATCAAGCTGCGGCGCGAGAGCCAGACCGGAGGCCGGCGAATTACCGTAGACCGGGTTGAAGATATTGATGCTCTGGTCGGTCGATCGATCGCGGAATGCGATTTGATCGTTTTCGAACTCATCAGCATCCAGACCCATGATGATCCGATGGCGGACGTTGCCCGTGTAGAAGCTACCACTCAGCTCGGCACGAAAGACCTGGTAGGTCGCATCGTAATCGCGGTTGCGGCTGAAGCGACCGAAGTTGCCGTCGACATCCGGAGCGCCAAAGCCGTTTTCGGATGCCAAACCATCCAATTCGGTTTCGCGGAAGTTGTAGCCGACTAACGCGCTCCAATTGTCATTGAAGTCGTGCTGGAATTCGATCTGGTGACCCAACACGCCGGTTTCGATAGGACCGTAACTGGGTTCACCGAGGAACCGGCTTTCCGGGATCAGGCCGAGCTCACCGTTGATCGCGATCACACCGCGGTCAAAAGGCGTTTCCTGGTCGCTGTATTCCATCTCGTAGATGAGCTGGCTGTCGTCGCTGATGCGCCACGCGACCGATGGGCTGAACAGAAGCTTGTTCGTTTCGATGGTATCGCGGAAGCTCTCTGCGTCTTCGTAGGCGCCAACCAGACGAATCGCAACGGCGTCGGACACCGGCGTTGTGTAGTCGAAATCGACACGGTAAGTGCTGAAGCTGCCCGCTGAAACGTTGACTTGACCGGCGGTGTCGAACGTTGGGCGTTTCGTCACCAGGTTCACGGTACCGCCAGGCTCGCCACGGCCATACAGCGCTGCGCGCGGGCCTTTCAGGACTTCTACTGATTCGACGCCAGACAGATCACGTGCGCCGCCGAATCCGCGACCGGCGTTGAAGCCGTTAACGAGGAAGTTGCTGGGTAAATTCTCATCGCCGACAAATCCGCGAATAGCGAAGCTGTTCCAAAGCCCACCAAAGTTATTTTGTCGAGAGACCGAAGCCGACAGGTCCAACGCCTGCACCAAATCGATCGAACCAGAATTGCGGAGCGTTTGGGCGTCGATTTTCAATTCTGCCTGCGGGATTTCGAAGGCCTCAAAATCACCCTTGTAAGCCTGACGGGTGCCAGTAACGGTAATCTCATCGAGGTCCTCGGCCGAACGATTAGATTGTGCCGAAGCATCGTTCGCCCAAAGAGCTATTGATAGCGCGACCACGATCTGTGGCGCGTAAAAGGTGCGGTTCATAGGTTTGTCTCTCCTGGCAATTTGGCTCAAAAGGCCACCTAAGCGGCGCTGACCGCCGGCAAGTCTTGTCGTCATTGGGTGGTTTTGGTGGCAGGCACGTGCCTACAGGCGTACGTTATAACATATCAAATATGTGAAAGCGTAGCTTGCGCGGAGATTTAATGCCTGACGCGTATTGTTGATCGCTACCAGTAGTAGCCGAGTGTCAGCTCGAGCTCATCGGCAACATGCCGACGGGCTGACAGCCGAACGTCGTAGTGCCGCGACAATGCCCATCGCGCAGTGAGTGCGGCGACGTCTTCCGCTTTCAGCCGGCTATCAATATGCATCCGGTGTTCATACGTGGCTCGTAACCGAAGCTGTGGCGTCACTGTCATATTGACGTAGCCAGACACGCGACCAAAGCCGTTGCCCTGATCACGGCGGTTCTCCTGCAGAGCGCCGCCAATGTAGAGGCCACCCGTGATCGAGTTAGAAAGCTGCATTGAACGGCCAATGTCGGCTTCAAATCGGACGACGCGACAATCGTCGCATGCCAGATCCTGGTTGGTCGCGCCCAGCGCAAGGCGCCAGGATTTTCCGTTATCGCCGGGTAACCCGGACAATGCACCATTGACGGCTTCGACGCGGAACAGTTGAACTTCGCGTACATCGATGTCGCCATCGCGAACCGCCAACGTCACATCACCCATACTCAGCTCAGAGTTAGCGACATGGCTGACCGAGCTATCCAATGCATCGTAGTAAGCTGCGCGAACACGCACTAGCGCGCTGTCGTCAAGCGCGCTGTCATTGTTCGCATAACCGACGCTGAAATAGCCCGGTGACGCATCTTGTGCCGGATGATTAGCTGGCGTCACGAATACCCGATCAGCAGCTGCGGGTTGTGTGAACTGGTAGGCAAGCACTGCTCGGTAGGCGACATTGCGCGCGTCATCAGGTGCCGCGTTCTTGGGCGTGCGGAATCGGTAGTAGTCAAGCAACGCTTCGATGGCGTTTTGGCGCTGGTCCTTGTCCAATGTATTTAGCGTTCGAATGCTCGTAGGCGTTGCACTCGACATGACGACATCACGAACCAGGCGGCGTGCTTGTTGCGCAAGCGTTCCATACCTTTGATAGAACTGCGTCTGACGTGATGGGTGGTAGGTCACGGACGTCACTAAAGGCTCGTTGTTGTGAGTCGATGCATGCGTGCGTTTGACTACTGCCTGTGGCACGGTCCACGGTCGACGTGGCGGAATGATTTTTACGTCGTCGAGAATCTCAAGCGCCTCAGCCATGCGGTACGCACAATTGCGGCGAAAGAAATAGTAGGTGTATTGCTTGCCGAGCAATTCCCACGCGTGCGCGGTGACGTAAGCGACTTCATCGTCCGAGAGATTCAGCTCGTATTCCCAAAGATCACGTAGTTCTACATCGCCGTAGTTATGATCGTGGAAGTAGTATTGAATATGACTGAACCCGGCGTCGAAGCCGCCCAATGCGCCGCGCGCCATGTATTCAATCGGCCCGGTTCCCTTGGGGATAATCGCCCCGTAATTCACGGTCACATCCAGCAAATCGGACGTCTTCACTGAATCGAGCGAATTGAATTTCAGCAGCGTATGGCCGTAGTACGACGCGGGATTGCCAAGGTAGCCCGTCGCCAAAATGATACTGATCGATTCTGGCGGTGCATCGAACATCCAGGCATCGAAGGCCGGACACGCGAACGTTCGTGCGGGTAGCAAGCCACGTTTGCGCAGGTAGATTGCGCGGGCCGGAAACACGCATTGTGGATGGGCGTCAGGTGCGCTTGGATCAACTGGCTGGCGCATTGCTGCGAGTGTCGCGGCGAGCTCTTCGGCCGGTTGCGTTCGACCGTTTGCAGCGAGAAAAAACGTCGGCGCTTTGACCGCGCTGCGTAAACCCATGAACGTTCGCTGCTCATAATGGAGCAGTTTCAACCATGCGTTGTCGGGCTCTGGGTCTGCCGCCGTGGCATGTGATGACACCCATAGCAACACAGCAAAAACACAGAGATTTCTATGAATGGTTGGCACGGTATTGGGCGCGGTTGGCGTCGTGGTCTGCTAGAACGAAAACCGGGCGTGGCCGCAACAGCGACCACGCCCGGTGTGTCACGCGTGACTGATCAAGCCGTGCAGCTAGTGCTGTAGTTCGCTTGAATTTCAGAATCGACAATATGGAACAGTTGCTCTGCTTTTTCTACGGGCTCGAGACTCGTGTAGCCGTCAGCCGAGATGCTGGTGCCGACGTCTGAGCGAATCGCGTTAACGATGTCACCCTGTACCGAAGACTCACAACCATAGATTTCCATCAGTGCGACGAGATGGTCACCGTCGCCGCGCGCGGTATCGGCGAGGACACTGTCGTAGACTTCATTGATGAAGCGCGCCGCCAGTGCTGAGCCACCCTGGCACGTTTCCGGGCTGGCTGTTGCGGAAATGACGGCCGTCGTGCCGATATCCCAGATGACGTTTGATGTGACTGCCGCCCAATGCGTATTCGGGAACAGTGCAGCACCAATACCACAGTCTGTAAACGGGTTAGGGCCGGTTCCAGGTGCTTTTTCTTCATCCGCCATCGCAGTGGCTGACATCATTCCGAGCCCCAAAAATGCGGTGATGACCATTGCCACGAGTTTGTTAGTTCCTTTCACTTGCTTGTTCTCCTTATTGTGCGCAAAACCACGCAATCCGATGATGATGACTGACAACTGTGGAGTCAACGGCCCACATGAGGGATTTTGCATGGGTTCGGAAAAACCTTACAAAAGGTGGACCATATGAGGTGATGTAGTCGATGTTTGATCGGGCAGAGGCATCTTCGGCCTCGCGGCTGCTGCGTTTCGGTTACTTTTATTCTTTGCCCTGCAGTGCGGATGGGTCGGGCAGCGATGCGTACTGTCGCGTGTGCAACTCGTACAGATTATGCGTGTCCGTCGAGTCCAACAATCTGCCGTGGGTCATTATTCCACGCCCCTTATGGTCGATCCACGCGAACTGTTTTTTCTCATCCTTCCAGGGTGCGCGCGGGTTTTCATTGCGCCAATCTGTTTGAATCATCGTGACAAACTGCGGCACAGCCATGGCGAAGTATTTGCTGAGTCGCTCGGGCGTCCAGGTTTCCGATAGCATAAGGCGACGTTCAACTCGCACACCGTCATCATCTGAAATCTCTACGCTCGCTAGTCGTGGTTTGTGTCGCGGGGAGATAAAGCTGAACACCCGCTCGGGTCCCTCTTGGAGACACTCCGGTGTTTCGTCGGCTTCACAGGTTCTGAACACCTTTTGGATCACGTCCACACGAGCCTGATCCATCTTGTTCGTAATGTTTGCAATGACGTTAAGAGTGACAACTGTTGCGCCAGGATCTCGCTGCAATTGAGCGCTAATCAGGCGCCGCCGGGACTGCTCATCCGCAGGCAGTTCTGCGCCGACAGTTGCTACGAGGCTGGACGAATCGGCAAGTGCTCGGACAAGTTCGATGTTAAGCAGAACGACATCGGGATCGACGCTGCCGCTATCAAGCGCTGCTGACCTCGAATCAGCCAGTTTCTGGTATTTCTTTTTTCGTACAGGTGCGGTTGCCAGATCAAGCGGTATACCTAGGGGATTCAAAACATGTGGCAACAGTCGAACACTGTGATCTTGTTGTTGCACACCAAAACTCACTTCATTGGCCACCGGATGAACAATCAGACGTTGCTGGCCCGCCCGCTCAGCATCCGTCA